>DATIYG010000356.1:0-2943 GCA_035517755.1 Rhizomicrobium sp.
CTCGATGCGCCGGTGTCCGGCGGCGTCGGCGGCGCGGAAGCGGGCACGCTCACCTTCATGTGCGGCGGCAGCGATTCTGCGTTCGCCAAAGCCCAGCCGATCCTCGAAAAGATGGGCAAGAAGATCGTGCATGCGGGCGGCGCCGGCGCCGGCCAGGCGGCGAAGATCTGCAACAACATGCTGCTCGCCATCTCGATGATCGGCACGTGCGAAGCGTTTGCGCTGGGCGAGAAGCTCGGCCTCGATTCGCAGAAACTGTTCGACATCATGTCGACGTCATCGGGCCAGTGCTGGTCGGTGACGACCTACTGTCCCGTTCCGGGACCGGTGAAAACATCCCCCGCCAACCGCGATTACACGGGCGGCTTCGCCACCGCCCTTATGCTGAAGGATCTGAAACTTGCGCAATCCGCGGCGCAATCGGCGGGTGCTGCGACACCGCTCGGTGCCGAAGCGGCACAACTCTATGCGCTGTTCGCCGCGAAAGGTCATGGCGGCGTCGACTTCTCCGGCATCATCCAAATGTTACGCGGACAACTTTGATCTTTACGGGCCCTTAAGAACCTTAAGCTAGTCTTACTACAAACAAACAGGTGGGTCCCGCGAAAGCGGGAGAGGGTCAGATGACGGCGTTGGCCAAACCGCAATCCGCAGCGGTGCTCGAAAGCGCACCGGCAGCAGGCAAATATTATCTCGAGACGCTCAACCTCATCGAGCGGCTGCATCGCCAGCTTCTCGACGTGATCAAGGACGAGCTGGACCGGCGCGACGAGCGCGAGATCAACAGCGTGCAGGCGCTGCTGTTGTTCAATGTCGGCGATCAGGAACTGACCGCCGGCGAGCTGCGCACGCGCGGGCACTATCTCGGCTCGAACGTCTCCTACAATCTCAAGAAGCTGGTGGACTCCGGCTACATCCATCACGAGCGCTCGGCGATCGACCGCCGCTCGGTGCTGGTGCGCTTGACCCGCAAGGGCGAAGTCGTTCGCGACATGCTGAAGGAGCTGTTCCATCGGCATCTGGCGTCGGTGGAAGCCGTTGCGAACGTCAACACCGACGGGCTCGACCAGACCAACGCGACCTTGAAGCGGCTGGAACGCTTCTGGATCGACCAGGTCCGCTTCCGCCTCTAGCCGTTTCATGGCACCACTGGGTGCGTGAACCGGATCCGCAATCATTTCTGGCGGCATGGGCGATTCTACGCGTCCGTGCTGCTCGGCGCCGCTGCGGGCGCGGCCGCTTACGCGCTGCCCCCACCGTCGCGGATCATCGCGGCGGCGGATGTGTTCTTCCTCGCCTATCTGGTTGCCGTCGGCTTCGTAATTGCCCGTGTGACGCCGGCGCAATTGCGCGACCGAGCCGGGATCGAGGATGAGGGCATCTTCCTCGTCATCCTGATTGCGCTGGTGGTCATTGCGGTCTCATTCGTCGCCATCGTCATCGTGCTGAAGCAGAAGAATGGTCTGGCGCCGGTGCCGCTGGCGCTTGCCATCGCCGGCGTGCCGCTCGGCTGGTGCACATTGCAGACGATGGCGGCCTTCCACTACGCCGATCTCTACTACGCCCGGAAGGAGCAGGGGCCGCAGAGCATCCGTGGGCTCGATTTTCCCCACACCAAGGAGCCCGGCATCTGGGACTTCCTCTACTATGCCTTCACCGTGGCGATGACGGCGCAGACCTCCGACACCAATGTCCTGGATACGAAGATGCGCCGGGCGACCTTGGGCCATTCGATCGTGTCGTTCTTCTATTACACGGCCATCATCGCCATGGCGGTGAATGCCGTTGTGAATATCGCCGCCTGAAGGCCTCGAAAGCGGCCGGACCCAACCCCAAATCTCGTGTTGCTGTCGCGGGACGGGCTCAGGCAAGCAAGCTGAGCGGGTCTGTCCTGTGACAATTTCGCGTGGAACAGGGCCTTGGCCCTGGGGTATCCTTGGATTCCCGGGGGTTTCCGGGCAAAAGGTTGGGCATGGCGTTTCCCTACGAGGCACGGTTCCGGGCGGCGCTCGCGGCGCTGAAGCGCGAGGGCCGGTACCGCGTCTTCGCGGACATCCTGCGCAAGCGGGGGGCCTATCCCAACGCCAGCTTCCACTCAGGGGCGGCCAGCCGGCCGATCACGGTCTGGTGCAGCAACGATTACCTGGGCATGAGCCAGCATCCCAAGGTGGTGGCGGCCATGCACGAGGCACTGGACGCGACCGGCGGCGGCTCCGGCGGTACGCGCAACATCTCCGGCACGACGCATTATCACGTGGAGCTGGAAGCCGAGCTGGCCGAACTGCACGGCAAGGACGCCGCGCTCGTCTTCACCTCGGGCTTCGTCTCCAACGACACCACGCTGTCGACCCTGCCGAAATTGCTGCCCGGCCTTGTCATCTTTTCCGATGAGCTGAACCACGCCTCGATGATCGAAGGCATCCGCCGCGGCGGATCGGACAAGCGGATCTTCCGCCACAACGATCTGGCCGATCTCGAGCGGCAGCTGCGCGAATGCGATCCGGCTGTGCCGAAGCTGATCGCGTTCGAGTCCGTCTATTCCATGGACGGCGATTTCGGGCCGGTCGCGGCCATCTGCGATCTGGCCGAGAAATACGGCGCGTTGACCTATCTCGATGAAGTCCACGGCGTCGGACTGTACGGCCCGCGCGGCGCCGGGGTGGCGGCCCGCGATGGCGCCATGCACCGCGTCGACATCATCGAGGGCACACTCGCCAAGGCGTTCGGCGTGATGGGCGGCTACATTGCCGCCAACACCGACCTCATCGATTGCATCCGCTCGTTTGCGCCCGGATTTATTTTCACCACGTCGCTGGCGCCAGTGCTCACAGCGGGTGTGCTCGCCAGCATCCGTCACCTGAAAGAAAGCGATGTCGAGCGGAAAGCCCTGCATGAGCGCGCCGCGAAGCTGAAGCGGCTGCTGGCGCAGGCCGGCCTGCCGGT
>DATIYG010000357.1:0-5240 GCA_035517755.1 Rhizomicrobium sp.
GCTGACCACTGCCTCACTGCACCTGCACTTTGACTTGCAGCTTGCCGTCGGGCGGAACCTGCACTGGCTCGCCGCGCTTGAGGTAGGGCTGAAGCACCGCGGGATTGCTCCAGTCGAGGTCCCAGCCGCTGGCGATGGCGATGACGGTGTAGGGGCCGGGCACGACGTTGGAGAGCGTGAAGCTGCCGTCGCTGTCGCTCTGGTCGCGACGAAACAGCGGAGCGTTGTTGGCCGCGTCCTGCGGCACCAGCACGACCATCGCGCCCGCGAAGCCCGCGTCGTCGTGCAGTGCGATGCCATCCACCTGCGCCTCGCCGGGCGCGGCGATGACGGCCAGACGCACGTTGCCGCCGGCGCCGATGTCGATGGCGCGGCCGGCGACCTTGGCCCCGGTGGCGACCAGCTTCTTCATATAGAAGCCGCGGCCGCTGCCCAGCATGACCAGGTAGCGCCCGGGCCGCACGCTGTCGGCAGGGAAGTCGAATTCGCCTTTGCGGTTGATGTCGCTGCGAAAGGTCTCGCCGGTGTCGGGGCTGAGGAGCTGAATGGATGCGCCGCGCGGCACCGCCGAATCCTCGAAGAGGATGGTGCCGCTGACGTTGGCGAAGCCGGGACTGTCGGAGGTGTTGATGTCGGCGTCGCCCGCGAGATCGATCTCGCGATACCAGCCGCGCGAGCTGCCCTTGTCGCCGGCGCCGGTAGAAGGCGGGATCTCGATGACGTAGTGGCCGGGCGCCAGGCCGGAGATTTCGATGACGCCGGGCGCGACCCAGGAGTCGGGGGCGTTGAAGACGGAATCGAGGTAGCCGCCGAAGATGCGCTGGTAGACGCGCGGAAAAATCATGCGGCCGATGATGGGCCGTTGCGCGGCGCTCTCGCCAGTGTGAATGCGCAGATGGAGCGAGGGCACGGCGCGCAGGACGACGTTGGCGGTCTCGCGCGCGCCGGGCGCGATCTGCAGCGGCGAGGCATCGGCCGAATCGGTCGCGTCGGGATAGAAGGTGGTGGGAAAGGTGACGTCGAGCGCGGCATCGGGTTGCGGCGTCGCCGGCGGTGGCGCGTTGGCCGCCTCCGGATTCGGGTTGTAGGCGGTGGGTGTGCGGACGTTCTGCGCGTACCACGGCCGCGCCGAAACCGCCATGTAATATGCGCCGGGAAGCAGATGTCCGATGTGATAGTGGCCCTGATCGTCGGTCTGGGTCTGGTCGACCGGGCCGCTCCTCATGCCGTCGCCCGACTTGGTTGGGAACAGGCGCACCATGGCGAACTGCACGGGATCGTTGTTCTCGTCGGTGACTTCGCCGTCAAGCGCGGCGTCGGGCTGAAGGCGAAAGACCAGGTGCTCGCTGTCCTGATCGGGGCCGACGGCGATGGCGCTGGAGTATTGCTCGTGGCGCTCGAAGGCCTGCAACGAGAAGCCGTGGGCTCGAGCCATGAGCGAGTACTTGCCGCGGGACAAAGCGGCGAATGCGAAGCGGCCATCCGCGCCGGTGACGACGGACTTGGCGATGTCGCGCTCTTCACCGCGCATGACCGGCGCGATTGCAACCGATGCGGAGGCAAGTGGCTGTCCGGTGGAAGCGCTGACCACGATGCCGGCGATGCGAAAGCTCTGGCGCGCGGCGTCGGCGGTTTGGGCAGTGGATGCGGCCGCAGTTGGCGCGCGGTAATTCGCCGGAGACGTAGGTGACGAGTTCTGCTGCGCCGCCAGGCTCGCGAGCAGCAGCATCGCGCCAACGATTGGCAGCAGGACGCGCATCATTGTTCCTGACCCACGTGAATGAGGTCGAGCGCAACCTGCCCCTGCTGTCCGGCGGCGAGCGTCACGTGCGCGGCTTGTGAGGCATAGGCGGCGAGCGCGTCGGCATCGGTGTATTCCAGGCCGTCGATGCGGTCGAAGGCGAAGACCAGATAGTCGCCGGGCGCGAGGCCCATCTCGGTGTAGTTGTTGGTCACGCCGTTCAAGATGTGCGGAGCTTGCTTGGTCGCGGGCTGCGGCAGAATGACGACTCCGGCGGGCGACTGGCCCGGTCCGCTCTGGCCGCGAATGCTGATGGTGAGACTCGCGCTGTCGTCGCGCAGTACGATGTCGAGCGGGTAGCTCTGGCCCGGCGTCACCGTGATGTCGTCGTAGAGCACGTTGGTCTGGCCGTAGCCGGCCGACTGCACATACCACGGCGACTGCGGCATCAGGCTGACGGTGTAGCTGCCGGGATCGACGTTCGGCAGCGTCATCGTATTGCTTGCGCCGTTGCCAGGCCGCTGTCCGAAGCTGGAGAAGACCTCGGCGGCGTTCGGCTGATTCGGAAGCAGGCCCACGCTGATCGGCGGACGCTCTTGTCCCACAATGAGGGACCCGGAAGGACGGCTGACAACGGAAGAACCGCCGCTGGATGCGTTGCGCGATTGCATGTGCACGACGACCGGAATCGAGATGGCGGGCGTGAGCGCAAGATGCACGTTGTCGAGGTTGGCGGCGACGGTGATTCGCTGCTCGGCGCGCAGCGGCTGGTTCTCCGCCGACGCCATCGCCTTGAGGATATAAGTGCCGGCGGGAACGGCATCGAGGCTGAAGCTGCCCAGCTCGGAGTTGATCTTGGTGGGCAACATCAGGTCATCGCCGGACGGCGTGAGCGTCATCAGTCCAACGCCGTGCTCCGGTGGCGCTCCCGTGATGCTTCCGGTGACGCTATAGACGGGCACCGCGGCGAGGGAGAAGTCGGCCTCATATTGCTGGCCGGCGGCAAGCTGTATCGGTGCGGCCGAGGCCAGGTCGGGAACGCCGGGGAAGTAAACGTGAGGGAAGCCGGTGGCGGGCTTCTCGCCGCTGGCGAGAATCTTGCCCTCCGATTGCGACGGGCCGACGGCAACATAATATGTAGCGGGCATGAGCGAGGGGAAGCGGAAGTGCCCGTCTTCGTCGGTCTCGGCCATGCCGCGCGGCTCCCAAGCCTTGCGTCCGTTGCGCAGAGTACGGCAGGTCAGCCGGACGCTGATGCGCTCGATCGGCTGGCCGGCGGCGTCGATGACACGGCCGGAAATTGCCGAGAGCGGCTGGAGCTTGAGACTTAGCGCGCCGGTATTTGGGCCAACCATAATCGGATGGAACGAATAGCCGGTCAGGTCCTGCTCGCTGAAGTAGCCGGGCTTTTGCGCGGTAAGCATGACGTGTCCGGCCGGAAGACCCTCGAACTGGAAGTGGCCCTCACTGTCGCTGAAGGCGGTGCGCATGGCCGGACCGCTGGCGCGCACCAGGGCGCGCGAGATCGGCTCGCCCGTCACCGAGTTGACCACGGTGCCGCTCAGCACGAAGCCGTCGCGGGAATCGGCGGGGACTTGCGCGGCGCTCGGCAACGGCGCAACGCTCGCGAGGCACCAGAGCAGAATCAGCGCGGCCAGCTTCCGCGCGCAAGGCGCGATTTCGCGTGATTTGCGAGGCAAAATGCGAAGTCCCATTGACATGGCCGGCAGAAAGTCGGGAAGGCCTATCTTAACCCGGAAGCGCTAACCAGTTGGGCCACTTGCGACCGTTTGGTGCAGGCACTGTTAGCTGAAGCTTAGACGTGGACAATCAGCGTTTAGCTCAGGTCTGAGAAGGGCGACGGTACCGGGCGAGAACGCAAGCGCCCCGTTCTCCATTCCAACATGGACGCAAGCACGGGGCGCCTCGGGCAGAGAGCATTTGCCTTTTAGCAGGCCATCATTAATTAAGGCGCGAGCACGTGGGTCGCCTTGTCGCCGGCGAAGGTCATTTCCTGAAGCACGCGTTCGTTCTTCGCGTTGGTGGTGTAGCGCTGTTCGTTGCGCTCGGCTTTCGCCTTCAACGGAACGAGATTGCAGTTGGCCTTGGCTTCGGCCTTGCCGCCAATCTGCTTGAAGATCATCACGTGCGTCTGTCCGTTCATCTGGTGCAGGACGTTGTATTCGCCTGCGGGCAGCAGCGCTCCGCCCACAACGGTGGGCGCCGTAAACCGGATCGTTTGCTTCTCTGCAATTCCCATGGGATTATCTTTCGCCGCCAGCGAAAGGCAGGCGACGACGGCGATCACCGCCAGCAAGGCAGCGATCCTGAATTTCTGAGACATAGTTCCTCCATTGGTAAGTGCCCGCTCTCGCGGGCCTATAAGACCAGCTTCAGTCTAGGTGCGGCGACGTTCGTTTGCCGTGAGACGGGTCACACGATGCTGTGAACCGCAGCCCCAAAGCAGCAAGAAGTAATTGCCAGTTGCCGTTGTGCGTGTTCAGCGCAGTGACCACGCTAGCGTACAACGGACCGCCTTCATTCCCGAATTGCAACTGTTTTGATCGAGCCTTCGGACGATCGCGACTGTTGGATATCGGAGGTTCTGCCGATAGGTGTGACTGAGATTACTTGTTGCTACAAGAAAGCTGCGCGCAGGCATCTGTAGCGGGCTTTCGCAGGGAGGGGAAGATTACATGAAACAGCTATTGTGCAATCTGCTGCGGGACGAATCCGGTCAGGACCTGATCGAATACGCGCTCGTAGCAGCAGTACTGGCCTTGGCGGCGGTTGCGGGTATGACCACGCTGGCCAGCAATATCAGCAACGCCTTCAGTGCGGTCGGCAGCAAGCTGAGCAGCGCTGTCGCCTGAGGCGGTGACGACAACTTGCCCGGGGCCCGGCCTGCGGGGTCTCGGGTCAACTTAGACCTGGGTGTGAAGCGTGGCTGTGCAAGGTTTGTCTCCCAATACGGTTTATGCGTTCGCGGCGCTGGCCTGCGCTGCTGAGGGCGCAATCAGCGAGGCGCGGTCGAACCGCATTCCCAACTTCATCAGCACCTCCGGCATTGTGGCCGGACTTCTGCTTCACCTCGGGCTGGGTAACTGGCACTCGGTGGCCGGCGCGGCCCTGGCCGCAGTGCTCGCCGGAGGTGTGTTCCTGCCGTTCTACGTCGCGGGCGCAATGGACGCAGGCGATGTCAAGCTGATGGCCGCAGTCTGCTGCCTGGCCGGGCCCTCCGCCGTGGCCCAGGTCCTGGCTGGCGCGGCGCTCGCCGGTGGATTGGCCGCGTTGTTCGTGGTCGTATTTCGTTGCCGCGGCAAACACCGGCCGCATTCCGAGCTGAACGTTCATCATCCACGCGCGCTGCCTCTGCCTTGTGCATTGGCGATTGCCGCCGGCGCAGCGTGCTCCGTCTGCAACGTTTTCGTGAGATGACATCATGAACTCCCGTCGCCTTCTCATCGCTTTGTTCTTCGCGCTGCTGCTGGCCGGCGGC
>DATIYG010000358.1:0-13281 GCA_035517755.1 Rhizomicrobium sp.
GAGCAGCTGACTCTTAATCAGCGGGTCGCAGGTTCGAGTCCTGCATCGCCCACCAACAAAATCAATGTCTTGACCTGATCACTCGGGTATCGCGAATTCAGCCGGACATCACCCGGACATCGTTGGCGCGGATGCGAGGACTGCGATGATGGCAGAAACCGGGTGCTTTGAACCATCACCCTTGCCGACCAGGTGATCCACGTTTCACATGTCCAAGGCTAAGGTGTGTAGATTTCGGCGGTGCCGGCGAACTCGTCGATCCAGGCATCGCCGCCAACAGCCATCACGCGACCGTCGGGCAGCATGGTCATGCTGAAATTGCCACGCTGGGCCGACATCATCTTGGCATGAACGAATGTGTCGGTTGACGGATCGAACAGTTTCGCCGTCTCGAGGTAGCGCCAGAGATTGCCCCAGGCCGAAAGCCCGCCAGCGATCAGTACGCGACCATCCTGCAACGTGATGGCGGCAGCGTATTGCCGGGGATCGCCCATCGGCCCGGTCTTCTTCCAGCGGCCAGTGAGGGGATCAAACGTCTCTGCCTTCTCGCAGGGCCGGCCGTCGCCGCAATCGCCGCCCGCAATGAGTACGCGCTCGTCATGCAGAAGGGCCGCAGCCTGGTCCCGATGGGGAAACGTCATCGGCGTGTTGACATGCCAGCTGTTGGAAACGGGATCATAGGTCTCGTTCTCCGCAAGGACGCCGTTGATGTTGAAGCCACCGGCGACCAGGATCCGACCATCGCCGAGCAAGGTTGCCGTGAAGCGCGCGCGATGAATCCGCATAGGCGCCGCGTCTGTGAACTGGCCGGTCGCCGGATCGAAAATCTCCGCGCTCGAAGCAATTGCCATGCAGTTGTGCATGAGGCAGCCGCCCATCACGAGTACGCGGCCGTCGGCCAGTCTCACCGCGGCGTGGTCGTAACGGCCATGCTTCATCTGACCCGGCATGGTCCAGCGATCGTGCGCCGGATCGTAGAGTTCGGCGTTGGCGCCGTCGGTGCAATCGCTGGCGCAATAGCCGGTGACGAGGATGCGTCCGTCGTCGAGCATGACCGCCACACCTTCGTAGAGATTGGGAAGCGTTGGCGTGGCTGCGGCGGCCTTCCATTTGTTGGTCGCGGGATTCCATTTCTGGGTGGTGGCAGACCAGCCATCTTCGTCTTGAACCATGCCAACCGAAACCACACGGCCATCTGTCAATGCGAACGCGTTGTTTGGCCCAACGGGTGCGATGAGGTTGCCGGCCGGCACCCAGCCGCTCTTGGCTTCGGCCGCCGTCCAGCAAGCCAGTGCAAGAGCAAGGGAGACGAGCGGAATCCGGATGAATCTGTTTGACATGGCGGCCTCCCCGATCGATCGCCGCTCAATCCACGGCGCTGGAAAAGAAGGGGCTTTTCACGCTCAAATCGCGTTGACGATCGTCAACAAAACGGACGAAGAGCGGTAAGTACTGATACGGATTCCGACAATTGCCGCCGCGTTCGCGGGCTATGGCACAATCAAGATCGGCCGGTCGCCCAGGCTGGCAACTTTTTGCGAGATGCTGCCGAGTAGCAGCCCCGCCAATCTTCCCCGTCCGCGCTTGCCGAGGACGATGAGGTCTGCCGAACAGTTCCTCGCATAATCGAGGATCGCCTCGGCCGGTTCGCCTTTGACCGTCACAGCGTTGATTGACCGGCCTCCTTTCTCCGCTGCGCGCTGCCTGGCGCGAGCCAGCACATTGGCTCCCTCGCGTTCCACGAGGTCTCCGATGCTCATGTTCTCGATCCTGGCAAAGATTTCCTGACTGTTATCGAAAGCAAGCTGGAGGACGTGGAGGACATGCAACTCCGCCGACGACTGGGCCGCCAAATCCAAAGCCATGTCCAAAGCGCGCTGCGAGTAGTCCGAACTGTCCATCGCCACAAGAATTCTTTTCATAACAACTTCTCCTCTCTTTCGAGCGGCCATCGACGTACCCACCATAAGCCAGCCGGCGGATGGATTTCTTGACCGTTATCAATGTAGGCGCCGCAGTATTCGCGCGATCCTGCAGCAGATTTGAGGAGGAGACGCGCAATGAGAACGATCCTGACGCCGTTATTCGGCAGTGAGATGGACGAGCCGATTCTCGATGCAAGCCGGATTTTTGCCCTGCCATTTCAATCCCACATCGAATGCCTTCATGTGAGGCCGGACCCCGCGCAGATCGTTGCGAGTTCCACAGTCGGCATCGATACCGGCCTCAGTGTTGGCATTCTCTCAGCCGAGATCTGGGATGAGGTCATTGCGTCCAACAAGAAGATCGCAAGGGCGGCGCATCATCATTTCCAGAAATTCATCGCCGACACCGGAATTCGGGTCGCAGAGAGTCCCGACGCCAGTGCATGTGTCACGGCAGCATGGCGCGAGGCAGAAGGTGATTTCACCCGTCTTGTCACCCGCGCGGCACGCATGAACGATGTTCTGCTCCTGGGCCGTCCAAGATTAGGCGAGATTCTGCCGGAGGCCGGCTCTATACTGAGTGGCTGCGGACGGCCGCTATTGCTCGCGCCGCAGAAATGTTCTTCTGACATGACTTCGACAGTTGCAATCGCGTGGAAGGAAACGGCTGAGGCGGCCCGCGCCGTCACGGCCGCGATCCCGCTCCTTGAGCGCGCTGGCAAAATCCTGGTGTTGTCGGTGAGCGAAGATGACGATGCCGCGCGGGCGGAACGGTCGGCGTCGCGACTTGCCGAAAAACTGCGCTGGCACGGCATGAACGTCGCGGCCCATCATGTTCCGCGCGACACGCTGTCGGCGGTCGAGGCGCTTTTCGCAGTGGCTGGCGAAATGCACGTGAAGCTGATGGTAATGGGCGGCTACGGGCACAGCCGCGCCTATGAATTCGTGTTCGGCGGTTTCACCCGGCACGCACTGGCCCATGCAGATTTGCCCATCCTGATGGCGCATTAGAGGAAGTCCAATGATGGAACAGAAACCCCTGAGGCACGATCTCTGGGTCGTCGTCTGCGATGGCCGCAAGGCTCTGCTCTTGCGAAACGAGGGAGATGCGAAATTCCCAAATTTGCGGAAACAGGACGTCTTGGAGTCGACGGAGACGGCTCCCACGCATGATTTGGGAACGGCCAAGCCAGGCCGCGTCTTCAGCGGCAGAGACGGCCGCCCCGCGGCGGTTGAGCCGACCGATCTTCACAAGGAGGCAGAAGACAGATTCCTTGCCAATCTGGGGAAGGAACTTGACAGGCGTGTGCACGAGAATGCGATCAAGGCAATGATACTCGTCGCGCCCCCGCGTGCCATGGGCTCGCTGCGCTCACATCTGTCGGATCGAGTCCGGGCCTCGGTTCTTGCAGAGATCGAAAAGGACTACGTGAAGGCGCCGATCTACGACATCGAGCAGCATTTGAAAGCCATTCTTGGGAAGCCGGCGCCATGAGCGGGAAGGGCATCGCGATAGCTTTGGCTGCACTCGCGGTTCTGTGCTCGGCTCAGGCCGAGGCACAGAAGTGCGAGATCACGTGCCGATCGTTCAATGGCGGCGCCTCCACCAAGAGTTATTGTACCGTCGATCCCACGCCGAGCCGATGTTCGACGCACGCAGAGCACATCGCGCTGAGGGAGCATGCGTCCTGTCAGGCCTTGTGGCGAGATCATTGCCGCTTCAGCGCCGACCCATATCGGCACTCGGTGCCCGATCCTCGTTAGAGGGTTGCTGGATGCCCTTGATGCCCTTGCGGATCACGCGACGGCGACGAACGTAGCAGCCGCCGCCAATGCGGCCGTGGCTGCCACCCCGGTCAGCGGCAAAGCCAGTTTCCAACTACCGAATGCGAACGCCAGTACGCACTTGGCAAGCAGATTGGCACCGGCTGCAATCAGAATGACAACGGCCGCGTATGTGTATCCGGTGGTGCCAGACGCGATTTTCGCCATCGACAACGTGATCGGGTCGACATCGACAAGTCCCGAGGCGAAGGCGAGAAGCGGCAACCCGGCATTGCCGGCCGCCGCGCGCGACAGCAGGGTCGCTGCTACGAAAACAACGATAAGCAGACCAGAGAACTTGAGCACTTCGAAAATGTCGAAAGGATCGCCGAGCTCAAGCGCCGGTCCGTTGTCGGTGGCGCGCGACCGGCGGTCAAACAGGAACGCGCCTGCACCGGTTATCAAGCTGCCGGCGAACAGTGGCGCTGCCAGGTGCGGCATCAGTCCGGGCGCGACAAAAATTGCGATGGCGCCCATCCGTACGAAAGATACGAGCCATGCCACGAGGATGGCCGCGGAGAACTCGGAATCGGAGCCGGCCTTGCCGGCCGCCATCCGCGCGAACGTCCACGTGACTGTGGTCGAGCTGACGAGTGCGCCCGCAGCGGCGGCGAACAGTAGCCCGCGTTCGGCGCCCCAGAGCCGCACCGACACGTACCCGAGATAAGACAGGGAGGCGATGAGAATCACGATCAGCCAGAGCTGGTGCGGATTGAGCGCTCCCCACGGATCGACCGCGTGATCCGGCAGCACGGGCAACAAGACGAAGGTCATCACCAGCAGCAGCAGCGCGCTGCGCAGTTCCGTCCATTTCAGCCGCTCGAGGAAGGCATGAAGAAGCTGCCGCTCGGCAAGGATCGCGGTCGCGGCGACGCCTGCCGAGGCGGCGATCGCGACGTTCCCGAGCACGGCATATGCGCCGAGCGTGAAGGAAAGCAGCGCGGCCACCATTCCGGTTGCGGATACGCTGCCCGCACTGCGAACCTCGCGATATTCGAAGACAGCGAACGTGGCCGCGAAGCTTGCGAAAACAAGCCCCAGAACGACCGGCCCGGTCGTGCTGCTCAGGGCGCCCCAGATTCCGCCCAGCAGGCCGATGAGGGCGTGTGTGCGAATACCGGCGGCGCGCGAACCGGGCTTTCCCTCACGCTCCTCCCAGCCGCGCTCGATGCCGATCAGGAGTCCGATGGCAAAGGCGATCGCAAGGCGCTGAAACAGGGGTGACGAAAACATCGGGCATTCTCCCCGGCAAGCATGGCCTTGCCTTGAGCCAAATCAAGGCGCGACCATGATCCTGCGCCTTAAGGAGCAGGTTATGTCAGTCCGCAATCTGGACGCGATATTCCGACCGAATTCCGTCGCCCTGATCGGCGCCAGCGCGCGCGAGCATTCCATCGGCAATCTGGTGGCGAGGAGCCTGCTTGGCGCCGGGTTTGGCGGGCAGCTGCAGTTCGTCAATCCGCATGCGGCCGAGGTTTGCGGCATGAAGGCCTATCCCGACGTCGCAAGCTTGCCCGCGGCTCCCGATGTTGCGGTCATCTGCACACCACCCGCCATCGTCCCCGAGTTGATCGGCGAGCTTGGCGGCCGGGGAACAAAGGGCGCGATCGTTATCACGGCCGGGTTCGGCGAACTCGGCGCTTCCGGCAAGGAACTCCAGCAGCGGATGCTTGATGCAGCCCGGCCCCATTTGATGCGCATCGTCGGACCCAATTGCCTCGGCGTGATATCGACGGGCGCCCGGATGAACGCATCCTTTGCGCATATTTCCGCGATTGCGGGACGCGTCGCGTTCGTTGCGCAGTCCGGCGCCATGCTCACCACGGTTCTCGATTGGGCAACGGCGCGCAGCATCGGATTCTCCCATCTCGTGTCGCTCGGCGACATGTCCGACGTCGATTTCGGCGACATGCTTGATTATCTCGCGGTCGATACCGGGACCGATGCAATCCTGCTCTACATCGAAGGCGTGACGCAGGCCCGCAAGTTCATGTCTGCAGCACGAGCGGCTTCGCGATTGAAGCCTGTCATCGCCATCAAGGCCGGTCGCTTTCCGGCCGCTGCGCACGCAGCCGCATCCCATACTGGCGCCCTGGCAGGGCTCGACAAGGCATACGATGCAGCGTTTCGCCGCGCTGGTGTACTGCGGGTTTACGATCTCGATGAAGTTTTCGATGCACTTGAGACGTTGGCCAACCGGCCTCCACTCGTGTCCGACGATCTCATCGTGCTGACCAATGGCGGCGGCGTCGGCGTTCTCGCTGCTGATGCGATTTCCGAGCGTGGGATCCAGCTCACGGAACTGAGTGAGAAGACCGTTTCTCAGCTTACCAAGGTCCTGCCCGCGGCCTGGTCGCATGCCAATCCGGTCGACATCATCGGCGACGCTGATGGGAGCCGGTACGCCGCGGCGCTCAACATCCTCACCGCGGCCGAGCCGAAGACGTCCGTCCTGGTGCTCAATTGTCCGACGGCCGTGGCTTCCAGCATTGACGCCGCGATGGCCGTGGTCGCCGAAGCAAAGAAGAGCCAGAATCCGATTTTCACCAGCTGGCTCGGACAAACTGCCGCCAGAGAGTCACGACAGCTCTTCGAACGAGCCCGCATCCCCACTTTCGACACGCCTGAAAAGGCGGTGCGTGGCTTCATGCATTGTCTGCGATACAAACGGGGGCAGGAAGCGCTCATGGAGGTTCCTCCGTCGCTCCCAGCCACATTTCAGCCGGATATCGAAAGCGCGCGGAAGCTCATCGCTGAAGCGCTTGCTTGCGGAGAGGCTTGGCTCTCGCCGCAGCGCCTGTGGCCTCTTCTGGAATGCTATGCCATTCCGATCCCTCGGTGGGCGGTGGTGCGCGACGCCGAACAAGCGAGTTCCGAGGAGCACCGGTTCGACGCGCCGGTCGCTCTCAAGATTCTGTCGCCGGACATCCTGCACAAATCCGACGTGGGAGGCGTGGCGCTCGGCCTCAAAGGTGCCGACGCGATCCGAGCGGCGGCAGGGCTGATGCTGAAGAGCGTTACGCACGGCGCCCCCAAGGCGCGCATCGAAGGCTTCTTTCTGCAGGAGATGATCGAGCGTCCGCACGCGTACGAACTGATCGCCGGGATGATCGACGACGAAACCTTTGGGCCGCTTCTGCTGTTCGGGCATGGGGGAACCGCGGTCGAGGCGATCGACGACACCGCAATGGCGCTCCCGCCGCTCAATATCGCCCTTGCGCGAGAACTCATCTCAAGACCGCGCCTCTACAGGCTGCTGAAGGGGTATCGCAACGTTGTCCCGGTGGCGCTGGAAGCCATCGCAACCACACTTGTCCGGATTTCGCAAATGGTCTGCGACATCCCCGAGATCGCCGAACTCGACATCAATCCGCTGCTTGCCGATGCCGCCGGTGTTGTCGCCCTGGATGCGCGCATTAGGCTCAGCCCCCGTGATCCCGCCCGGCGCGACCGCCTCGCCATCAGGCCATATCCGAAGGAGCTGGAGCGGAAAGAGCGGCTCGCCGGAATTGGGACCGTCATCATTCGTCCCATCAGGCCGGACGACGCGCCGGCACTGCACACGCTGTTTCAAAGCCTGTCCGCAGACGATATTCGAATGCGCTTTTTCACACCGCTTCGGGAAATGCCCGACAAACTTCGTGCGCGGCTCACACAGATCGACTACGATCGCGAAATGGCGTTCGTCCTCGTGGGCGAGCAGGGTATCGTTGGTGTGGCTCGGCTGGCGGCAGATCCGGACAATATCCGCGCAGAATTCGCGGTCGTGGTCCACGGCGGATTTCGGCACAAAGGCGTTGGCCGGTTCCTGTTGGACGCGCTGATCGCTTATGCACGCGAAAGGGGGATCACAGAGCTCTTTGGAGAAATCCTCGCAGAGAACAAGGTGATGCTTCGGCTTTGCGGCAGCCTGGGGTTCACGCTCCAGGTCCAGGCCGGCGGCATTGTACATGCCGTCCTGCATCTAGCCGAAAATTGACGGGCATCAAGGTAACGCCGGCTTGGAGGCTGCACGATTTCAGGGGGAACTTGGGAAGGCGGTGTTGTGAATCAGATCGTGACGCTTACCGTGAATCCGGCTGTTGATGTGTGCGCTTCCGTCGACAAGGTCATTCCCAGTCACAAGCTTCGCTGCGCCAACACGCGACATGACGCCGGCGGAGGAGGAATCAACGTCGCACGCGTCGTGAGGCGGTTCGGCGCCAATCCGATTGCCGTTTTTCCCGCCGGCGGCCCGATGGGCCAGCTGCTGGAAAAGCTCGTCAATCGGGAATCAGTCTCCCACCTGACCATTCCGATTGCCGGCGACACGCGCGAGGACATCACGGTCGACGAGAAATCGACAGGCAATCAATTCCGCTTCGTGCTTCCTGGACCCACGCTGTCCGACAAGGAAATGCAGGCGTGTCTGGATGCCATCGGCTCGGTCTTGACGGATGGGAGCTACCTTGTCGCAAGCGGAAGCCTGGCTCCGGGGCTTCCGGCGGAGTTCTACGCACAGGTCGCTCACATTGCAGCCACACGCGGCGCGCTGTTCGTGCTCGACAGCTCCGGTCCGTGCCTCAAGGCAGCACTCGACACCGGAATCCACCTGTTCAAGCCCAGCCTGAGGGAATTTGAGGACCTTGTCGGACATCGGCTCGGGAACGATGCGGCTTGTGTTTCGGCCGCGCGCGAATGCATCGCGAGCGGCAAGACCGCGATGATCGCTCTGAGCCTGGGCGAGCGTGGGGCGATCCTGGTGACAGGCGATTCAGCCTTCTCCGCAACTGCGCCGGCGGCAAAAGTGGTCAGCACGGTCGGTGCAGGCGACAGCTTCCTCGGCGCTTTCGTCTGGATGCTGGCGCAAGACAAGGACCCACGCGACGCATTGCGGCTTGGAGTCGCCGCCGGAACCGCGGCTCTGCTCGCTCCGGGAACCGAGCTTTGCTCGCCTGAGGATGTCGATCGTTTGTTGGATGACATCGATATTCGCGAGATCGGATAGCTATGCAGAGCGGGCCTGGGCAGTCGCTGGCGCAACACGACCATCGACGATCCGGATGATCCGGTCTGCCGTCGCCGCAAATGAGGCATCGTGCGTCACCACAGCGACGGCGCGGTCGTGCTTGTGGGCCAGATCCCGGATGATCTGCTGAACGACAGCGCTCGATGCCGTGTCCAGATTGCCGGTGGGCTCATCTGCGAGGATCACCGGCGGATCGTTTGCCAGCGCTCGGGCGATTGCCACGCGCTGGCACTGCCCGCCCGACATCTGGTTCGGCAGCTTGTGCTTCTGGTCCGACAGGCCGAGCCGGTCGAGCAAGTCACTGCCGTGTTGCCGTATCTCAGCCTCCGAGTTCTCGCCCAGCCGGCGCAATGGCATCGTGACGTTCTCCAGCGCCGTGAATTCCGGCAGCAGGAAATGCGATTGAAAGACGAAGCCCAATTCGCGGAGCCTCACATCCGCAAGTCTGTCTTCGTCGAAGGACGAGGTGTCGACACCGTTCAGCAGGACACGACCGCTGGTCGGGATGTCCAGCAGGCCCAGCAGGTACATCAGTGAGGATTTGCCGGAGCCCGACGGCCCGGTGATCGCGACGCATTCGCCACGCCTGATTTCGAGGTCGATGTCCTCGACAAGCGTCACCGGCACTTCGCCTGCGAGCCGGCGCGTGAGCGATTCAGCGCGGATGGCGACGGTCATTGCCCGCCCCCGCGCAGGATATCCACCGGGTCCACCCGTGAAGCTTTGCGGGCGGGCAGCCATGCAGCCGCGATGGAAGCACCCATGGCAAAGCCGATCGCCATCGTGAACTGCAGCAGGCCCCAATCCATGACGATATAGATGCGGTCAGTGCTGCCGGGAAACTTGAAGCTCAGCGTGCCGAGGCTCAGCATGAGCACACAGCCCAACGGAACGCCCACGGCACTCCCCAACAGCCCGAGGACCACTCCCTGAAACAAGAAGATACGTTCCACGTCCTTCGCGTGGAATCCCATCGACTTCAGGATCGCGATGTCGCGCTGCTTCTCCATCACCACGGTCGAGATGACGTTGTAGATGCCGAATGCGGCGACCACGAGCACAGCGCTCACGACCGAGTACATGATGATCCGCCGCATGGCGAGTGTGCTCATCAGATCCTGCGAGGCTTCCTGCCACGATACGGACTTGTATCCGATACGATTTTCGATCCGCGTTGCGACGACCTGTGCCTGATTGGCGTCGGCGAGTTTGACGATGATTTCGTTTGCGCGGTTGGGACGATTGAGAAGCGCCTGGACCCGTTTCAAGGCAACGAACGCCATGCCTTCGTCCACGCTGGCACGGCCGGTGTGAAACACGCCAATGATCTTGAACGTGTGGACCTGGCCCGTGGTGGCGGCGACGGAAATGTTGTCGTTCTTCTGCAGCGACATTTCCCGCAGCAGTTCACTCCCGATGATGATGCCGTCAGGATTCGCGATCAGGTCGCTGACCGAGCCAATGACCATGTAGTTCTGGATCGTGGATACCGATGTGTATTCGGCCGGCAGGATGCCGTTCAGCGTCAACGCGAAATCCTTGCCGGCCGAACTCACCAGCGCCTGGCCAGCCAGTACCGGCGACGCCCGAAGACCCGGAAATGTACGGATCTGGTCCAGGATCTGCTGGAATCCGCGCACGCCCCTGGTTTCGGTCAGGGGCTTCACGCGCCGGACCTGCACCGCGCCTGACGGATAGGCGAGCTCCGCCGGCTGGATGCTCGGATTGCGGAATTCATCCTCGATCGTGATGTGCGGCGAGTTGTCGACCAGCCGCTTCATGAAGTCGTTCTCCGAACCCTGCATCATCGACGAGATCGACAGAAAGAACGCGACGCCCAGGATAATGCCCAGCAGGGACACGACGCTCTGTCGCTTGCGGGCGAGGAGGTGGCGCAACGAGACCTGGGCGAGCAGCCGGATCACGGTCTCACATCCGTGATCCTGGCTTGCACGGACTGGCCGGCCTTGAACGAGTCGCTCGCTGCGGCGACAACCGCATCCCGTCTGGACAGACCCGACAGGATTTCAACCCACTGCGGACCGCTGGCCCCCGTAATGACCGGGCGCCGTACGAGCTTTCCATTCTCGACAATCCAGACCGCACTGCCCGCAACGGCTTCGGATGGAACGAGGAGGGCATGCAGGTTGCGGTGCACGACAATGTTCGTCTCGGCGGTCATGCCGATCATCAATGGCGAGTCTTTTGGCAGGGAGATGCGAACCCGGTAACTTCGCGCAACGGCATCCCCTTTCGGTGTGACGCTTTCCACGGCGCCGTGGAAAACCTTCCCGGGAAAGGCCGGCGCGTCGATCAGCACGTCCTCGCCCGGATGCACGCGGGCGATATCCTCTTCGTCCACTTCGGCCGTGATGCGCGGAGGGGAATTGATTGAAATCCAGAACAAGGGCTGGTTGGCCGCGATCAGCTGCCCGATTTCACCATCGCGCGAGATGACCTGGCCATCGGCAGGCGCGACAAGTTTCATGAACCCGGCGGTCGCTTTCGCCTGCTCGGTTGCTGCGTGTGCCGCTTTCCAATCGGAGAGCGCGCGGTCATAAGTCGCGCGAGCGATTGCCCCGCCGTTCAGGAGCATCGAATCGCGCCGGTAATCGCTACGTGCAAATTCTTCTTGCGCCTGAAGCTGACGAATTTGGTTCGCCATGTCCTCGTCTTCGAGCTGCGCGAGGACCTGACCCCTCCTCACGCGCATTCCCTCATCGACATTCAGGGCGACCAGCCGCGCGCCCATCCGCGGCGCGACAGGCATCATGACGGTCGCCTCGACGGTTCCGGTGGCGTAGACCGCGTCCACAGCCGGGCCGATCACGGGGTGCATGACTACGACCCGCGCCGACGCAAGAATCCACCATGCGGCGAGCGCCAGCATTCCGGCTCCCGCCCCAATCGAAACCGTCCAGATAGCTTTGCGACTGATCTGCATCCTTTTAATTTGGTTCGCGGACTGGCGGTTTACTCTGAGGCAAATCAACGGAACTGCGAAAAAAAGTGCTCCCGGCGGGTTAGGCCGGGAGCGGGAACGGCACCTTGGGCTGGGGTGAGGCTGGAGGTGCCGTCAAGAGTCAGACTGGTTTGATCGGGATCTTCTTTTCCGCGCTCTTGGCCGCGGGGCTTTTCGGCAAGGTCACTGTCAGGACACCCTTCTGGAATTGGGCGCTGATCTTGTCGGCATCAATGCCATCCGGAACGCCGAAGCGGCGCTCGAACGAGCCATAGCGGCGCTCGGAGAGATAGAAGTCCTTCTTCTTCTCTTCCTTCCGCTCTCTCTTTTCGCCCTTGATGACGAGCTGGCCGCCGGAAGCCGTGACCTCGATGTCTTTTTCGTCCATGCCCGGCAGCTCGGCCGTGATTTCGTAAGCGCCATCCTTTTCGGCGATGTCGATCGCCGGAAGGGACGTCGTCACATCGAGATACGCAAAAGGCGAGTCGAAAACGGACCGCCGGAAGGGATTGTGCAGGAAACCGCGGTCGAATTGATCGAACAGATGATCGACTTCGCGCCGCAGATTATCGAGCCCCGACCATGATTGCGGAACGGACGTCTTTGCTTCGGTTTTCACCGGGGAGTTGCTGACTGTTGCCATGGGATTCTCCTGTTCAATCGCGCAACGCGCGAACGCTGAAGTATCTGCACGAGGGACGGACCATTTCCTTGATTCTTCTCAAGCTCGGCAATGTGGCTTTGGCCGAAAGCCTTGGCTAATGCATCATAAGCAGCGGAATGGTGGCGTGGGATGTCAGGCGCTCGGTCACGCCGCCGAAGATGGCCTCCCGGACTCGCCCGTGCCCGTAGCCGCCGACGACGAGGAGATCGCAGCCGTTCTCGGCGGCGCGCTTCAGGATGATGTCTCCGACTGGGAGGCTGCGTTGCTCAATGACACGTTCGGTGCAGGCAATGCCATGCAAAGACAGGTACTCCTTCGCTGGCTCCAGCATTTCCTGAGCTTCATACTCGTTTTGAATAGATATGACTTCGACTGACTTTGCCCGGCAAAGAAAGGGCAGGGCGGCAGAAAGCGCATGGCCGGCGGGCAGGCTGTTGTCCCATGCAACGGAAACGCACTGTCCAATACGATCCGGGGCCTGCCGCGGTGACAGGAGCAGCGGCCGCCCGATCTTCAGAAGCAGATCGGCGAATATATCGTGCAACCCGGCGTCCGATCCTTCCAGCGGCGGAAGAACGAAGAGGTCGCAAACGCGCGCTTCGCGCACCAGGCAATCCGCCAGTGGGCCCCGTTCCGACACGAAGCGTGCGGTTCCACCGGCCGGGCGACCGGCATTGCCGACGATCCGAACCTTGGCGTGCTCGGCCCCCGTTGCGAGTGATTGCTTCGCGGATCTCGCGGCCTGACCAGACATCTCCCGCGCCGCATCCAGCAGTTGCTCGAAGCTTCCCGGCGAGGCTGCCATCCCGATTCCGGGGATGGAATTCTCCAGGGCCGGTTGCACGAAAATCGCACGCACGTGGGCGCCGAACAATATTGCCGTGGCAAAGGCTGTGGC
>DATIYG010000359.1:0-4585 GCA_035517755.1 Rhizomicrobium sp.
CAGATCATCCGCCGCGCGAGGCCCGATGCCGAATTCGATGTGGCCTCCAATCCGGAATTCCTGCGCGAAGGTTCGGCCATCGAGGATTTCCGCAGGCCCGATCGCATCGTCGTCGGCGCGGAGAGCGAGCGAGCGCGCGCCGTGATGCGGGAAGTCTACCGGCCGCTATACCTCAACGAGACACCGATCGTTTTCACGGCGCGCGAGACCGCCGAGCTCATCAAGTATGCGGCCAACGCCTTCCTCGCGACCAAGATCACCTTCATCAACGAGATGGCGAACATCTGCGAGAAGGTCGGCGCCGATGTGCAGGATGTGGCGCGCGGCATCGGCCTTGACGGACGCATAGGCAGCAAATTCCTGCACGCCGGCCCGGGCTTCGGCGGGTCGTGCTTCCCCAAGGACACGCTGGCACTGCTCAAGACCTCGCAAGCCGTCGGCGCGCCCACGCGGATCGTCGAAGCCGTGGTCGACGTCAACGAACAGCGCAAGGCCGACATGGCAGAGAAGATCATTGCCGCAGTCGGCGATGTGAGGGGCAAGACCATCGCCGTGCTGGGCGTGACCTTCAAGCCGAACACGGACGATATGCGCGATGCGCCGAGCCTCGTCATCCTTCCGGCGCTGCAGGCCAGGGGCGCCAAGATCCGCGCCTACGATCCGGAAGGAACGGCGGAAGCGAAGAAGCATCTCGATGTGACCTTCTGTGCCGATGCCTACGAAGCCATCGAGGGTGCCGATGCGCTGGTGATCCTCACCGAATGGAATGAGTTCCGCGCGCTCGATCTGGCACGCGTGAAATCGCTTCTGAAGACGCCATTGATCATCGACCTGCGCAACATCTATCCGCCGAAGCAGATGGCCGAAGCAGGCTTCCGCTACATCAGCGTTGGCCGGCCAAGCCTGGCGCCGGAGGTTTAATCACTCGAAGAAAGCGACCGAGCGGACCTCGATGCTGGCCCGCGCCTTCGCATTCGCGAAGCTCGGGTCGTGGAAGGCCGTGTGCGGGACGCGCCAGGCGCGGCTCTGATCGGAATCGTGGAATTTGAGCAGCAGGACTTCGTCGCGATTCATACCGGAAAAGTACCACCAGCGATGATCGGGGTTGTGATGGAAGATCGCAGCGGTCGGCTTTGACTCCTCCTCCGGGATCGGCGCGAACAGCGCCTCGCCTTCCGGGATCTTGTCGCAGATGACGAGCACATTCGGCACGCCCTCGTCGGCACGCACGCTGCTCCACTCGCAAACGGCAAGCGGCCAATCCTGCGGCGGCTCGGAGAATGTCCGCCAGAAGCTCGAATAGATGAACCGACGGAAGCCGGGACCATCGGGCCGGAGCCGCTTGTACAAGGCCTGCGCCTGCGGCAGCGCCTTCTCGGGAATGGTGTCGACATGCGCCTCGCCCGCCGGCGGCTGCACGCCGCCCTGATGGGCATACCCGGCTGTCTGCCGCTTGTACTTGGACAGGTCGTCCGACGTGCGCACCATCCAGCCCATCACGGCGACGAAGCTGGCGCCGGTGAATTGCTTGATCGCATCGGACACTTCCGTCGGATAGATGGCGCCGACCTGTTCATTGTCGAAGAAATCTCCGACGGCGCTCTTGTGTGGAAACAACTGGAAGCCGTGGCGGTCGAGCGTGAATTCAGACGCCATCGGGCGCGCATCCCGCACGGTCATGCGGTACGGCGCATACTTGCCGGTGTTGACCTCGATTCCCGGCGCGGCGAAGCGGCGGTTGATCTTCGGCCCGTTCGGCAGAAGATAATTGATGTCGGCTTCGACTTCGCGCGCGCCCGCCCCAGCCATCGCGAAATCCTTACGCGCCCAGCGCGCCGACAATGGCGACCGAGCACACATTCATCATCGGCGCACCGCCGAGATTGTGCGTGAGCCCGATGGTCGGCTTCGGCAATTGGCGCTCGCCGGCGCGGCCCTGCAGCTGGAGGTACATCTCGTACATCATGCGCAATCCCGAGGCGCCGATGGGATGGCCGAAGCACTTCAGGCCGCCGTCGATCTGGCAGGGAATTTCGCCGCCGGCATCGTACATGCCGTTCATCACGTCCTTCCACGCCTCGCCTTCCTTGGACAGATAGAGATCCTCCATCGTCACGAGTTCGGTGATCGAGAAGCAATCATGCACTTCGATCATCGACACCTCATCGCGCGGATTTTTGATGCCGGCTTCCTCATAGGCGCGGCGCGAGGCGATGCGCGCGGTGTGGAAATAGCTGCCGTCCCACGAATTATGCTGACTCTCCAGTCCGTTCGACAGCGACAGCTGCATGGCCTTGATGGCGACGATGTTCTTCTTGCCCATTGCCCTGGCGATTTCCGGTGTCGTGACGATGGCGCAGGCCGCACCGTCCGACACGCCGCAGCAATCGAACAGGCCGAGCGGTTCGGCAATCATCGGCGCGCCGAGGCACATCTCCTCTGTGATCGGCTTGCGCAAATGGGCCTTCGGATTCTTCGTGCCGTTTTCGTGGCTCTTCACCGAAACATGCGCCATGGCGCGCTTGAGATCGTCCTTCGATACACCGTGCTTGGCACGATAGGCGCTCGCCAGCTGCGCGAAATTTCCCGGCGCCGAACCGTTCGCGCTCCAGAGCGGATTAAGCGTGCCGTTCTCCCGCTGCGGCAATCCGCCGTAGCCGGTGTCCTTCAGCTTCTCGACACCGAGCGCGAGCGCGATGTCGCAGGCGCCGGCCGCGACGGCATAGACCGCGCCGCGCAGGGCTTCCGATCCGCTGGCGCAGAAATTCTCGACTCGCGTCACCGGGATGTTCGGCAGCCGCAGCGCCACCGAGAGCGGTGTGCCGCCATTGCCGACATGCTGCTCGGCAATAGCTGTGGAAAACCAAGCGGCCTGGATCTGGCTTGTTTCGACCCCGGCATCGGCCAGGGCCTCGAGATAAGCCTCGACCATCAATTCTTCGGCGCCGGCTTCCCAGCGCTCGCCGAACTTCGAGCAGCCCATGCCCAGAATGGCGACCTTATCCTTGATTCCACTGGCCATTGCGCTCTCCAAAAGGCAGGCCGCGAACGTAAGCGCAACGCCTGTGCCGTTCAAGCCGCGCAAGATTCAAGGGGTTAGGGGGCACACTTGACTCAACAAATGATTGGTTTTCTACGTCTGCCGAGCCCGAGGGCAGGAACCCCCGTCCCGGCAGGGCGTTTTTGTTCGCGCGCATGATCTTCTGGGCGTTCCGCCCGGCTTGGCGCGGAAGCCTCAATCAAGATGGGAAGGAGTAAATCGAATGTCGAAGAAATTTGGAGTTGCCGCAGCGCTCGCAGCGGCTGTCGCATTTGCCGCACCGGCTCAGGCCGATGGCGTAAAGGTGGGCACGCTCACGTGTCATGTCTCCAGCGGTTGGGGATTTGTGTTCGGCTCGTCGAAGGATCTGCGCTGCACATTCTCGCCGGGCAAGGGCGTGAGTGAGCACTATGTCGGCTCGATCTCGAAGTTCGGCGTGGACATCGGATACACCTCGAGCGCAGTGATCGTGTGGGCGGTGTTCGCTCCGCAGAGCGGCCCGAAGCGCGGTGCGCTGGCGGGTGACTACGCCGGTGCGACGGCGAGCGCCACGGTCGGCGTCGGCGTCGGCGCCCACGCGCTGGTCGGCGGCTTCGATCGCTCGATCACGCTGCAGCCGCTTTCGATCGAGGGCAACACGGGCCTCAACGTGGCCGGCGGCATCGGCGCGATGAGCCTCAAGGCTGTCCCCTAGTCGGATCATATCGCAATGAGGGAAGCCCGCCATGCGTTTGGCGGGCTTCTTTCTTTTGGGGTCATCCCCTAGGCTCCGGCCGGGTTTGGTCGGAGGAATTTTCCGTGAAGATGACACTCTTGCTTGCCGGCGCGATCAGCGCAGCCGCGCTTTCCGTTGCCTATGCGCAGACCGCCACCGATCCGCTGGCGCCCGTCGGCGCGCCGCCCAAGCCTGCGGCCGCCGCCGTGAAGCCAGTCACGGAGACCCTGTTCGGCCAGCAGGTCACAGACAATTACCGCTACATGGAGAAGATGGACGCGGACACCACCGCGTGGATGAAGGCGCAGGGCGCTTACACCCGTGCCGTGATGGACTCCGTCGCCCCACTCGCCGATCTGCAGAAGCGGGTGGCGGCCTTCACCGGCAGCTTTGGATTGACGCAGTCCTATTCCTCCTATGGCGGCCGGGAGTTCTACGAAGAGCGCGCACCCGGCGCGCAGAATTTCGACGTGATCGTCCGCGACAAGAACGGCACGCGGAAGATCGTGGACATTGGCGCCATCATGGCGGCACACGGTGGCAAGCCGTATGCGGTGAACTACTTCCTGCCTTCGCCCGATGGCACGAAGGTCGCGGTCGGCATTTCGGCCGGCGGTTCGGAAGATGCCTCGCTGACAGTTTATGACGCGGCAACCGGCAAGCAGATCGCCGGCCCGGCCGATCGCGCCCAGTTCGGCGCGACGGCGTGGAGCAACGATTCCAAAACGCTCTACTTCATCCGGCTGAAAAAGCTTGCTCCGGGTGAGGCTGAGATCAACAAGTACAAGAATGTCACCGCGTCAAAGTGGGACCTGAAGGCCGAACCGGTC
>DATIYG010000360.1:0-5810 GCA_035517755.1 Rhizomicrobium sp.
GGCTCCGAGGTCGGCGCCCACATCCTCTCCGGCGCGGTCATCGATCCCATCGGCCTCGACCACCTGATCCCGGACTGGAAGGAAAAGGGCGCGCCGATCGACACGCCCGTCACGCGGGACGAGTTCTGGTTCCTCGGCCCCGCCGGTTCGCTTCGCATTCCGAATTTCATCATGCCGCCGCTGATGAGCAATCATGGCAATTCCATCGTGAGCTTAAGCAATGTCTGCAAGTGGCTGGCACAGCAGGCGGAATCGCTTGGCGTCGAGATCTATCCAGGCTTTCCGGCCGCCGATATCGTCTATGGCGATAAGGGCGAGGTGCGCGGCGTCATTACCGGCGATCTGGGCGTGGCGAAGGATGGCCACCACAAGGACTCCTACACGCCGGGCATGAAGCTGCTCGGCAAGTACACGCTGTTCGCCGAAGGCGCGCGCGGCTCGTTGTCGAAGATCCTCATCAATCGCCTGAACCTGCACGAGAACCGCGAGCCGCAGAAATATGGCATCGGGATCAAGGAACTGTGGGAGCTGCCTGCCGGCCAACATCAACGCGGGCTGGTGCTGCACACGATGGGCTGGCCGCTCGATGACAAAACCGGCGGCGGCCTCTTCATGTATCACTGGGGCGACAATCTTTGCTCCGTCGGGTTCGTCGTCCACCTGAACTACAAGAACCCGTATCTCTCTCCGTTCGACGAGTTCCAGCGCGTGAAGACGCATCCGCGCATCCGGCACTATCTCGAAGGCGGCAAGCGCATCGGCTATGGCGCGCGCGCCATCACCGAAGGCGGATTCCAGTCGGTGCCGAAGCTGGCGTTCCCGGGCGGCGCGCTGATCGGCTGCGCAGCCGGCTTCGTGAACCTTCCCCGCATCAAGGGCAGCCACAACGCCATCCTCACCGGCATGATGGGCGCGGAAGCCGCGTTCGCCGCACTCGCCGCGGGCCGCGCCAACGACGAGCTCACGGATTACGAGGAAGCGTACAAAGCCTCCTCCGTTTACCGTGACCTGAAGCGCGTCAGGAATGTGAAGCCGTTCTGGTCCAAGCTCGGCACGGTTCTCGGCGTGCTCTTCGGCGGCTTCGACATGTGGTGCAACACGCTTTTCGGCTTCAGCCTCTTCGGCACGCTCAGCCACGGCAAGCCGGATTACGCGACGCTCAAGCCGGCCGCCGAATGCAAGCCGATCGCCTATCCAAAGCCGGACGGAAAGCTGACCTTCGACAAGCCATCATCGGTGTTCCTGTCGAACACCAATCACGAGGAGGACCAGCCGGTCCACCTGCGGCTGAAGGACCCATCCATCCCGATCCGGGTGAATTTGCCGAAATATGCCGAGCCGGCCCAGCGCTACTGCCCGGCTTTGGTGTATGAGGTGGTGGAAGAGCCGTCGGGTCCCAGGTTCCAGATCAACGCGCAGAACTGCGTGCACTGCAAAACCTGCGATATAAAGGACCCCGAACAGAACATCGTATGGGTGCCGCCGGAGGGCGGCGGGGGCCCCAACTACGTGAACATGTGAGGTTTGGCGTTTTGCGTATCCTGATGACATCCGCCGCCCTGGTGGCATCGCTTCTGGCAGGCACGTTCGGAGCACTCGCGTCCGTCAACGACGAAGCCGATGCCTACGGCAAGTATCTCGCCGGGCGGCTTGCCGCGAGCGAACACAACATGGCGGATGCGGCCCAGCTCTATCGCGACAGCCTCAAGGACGACCCCAACAACGCCGACCTGACGGCGCGCGCGTTTCTCTACTCGGCTGCTGCCGGCGACATCGATGGCGCGACGGACCTGGCTGCACAGGTGGTCGCGGCCGATCCGGATAACCGCACCGCTCGCCTCGCGCTCGCCGTGTCGGCGCTCAAACACCACGACTTCGCCAAGGCGCGCGACCAGATCGCCAAGTCGGGCAAGGGCCCCTTCATGGCGCTGACCTTGTCGCTGCTCGATGCCTGGGCCGCGCAAGGCGCGGGCGACACAAACGAGGCGCTGAAGGATCTGGCCGATGTACCAAACGAGGGCGGCACAGCCGCGCTCGCCGCCTATCACAAGGCGCTGATCCTCGATCTGGCGGGGCGCAACGCCGATGCCGATGCGGCCTACAAGGATGCGTTGGCCCAATCACCGTCCAGCCCGCGTCTGGTGGAAAGCTATGGCCGCTTCCTCGAACGATCCGGCCGCGCGGACGAGGCGCGCGCCTTCTACGCGCAACGCGCATCCGACAGCGGCCTGACGCCAATCCTCGACGCGGCGAAGGGCCGGCTGGATGCCGGCAAGGCGCCTGATCGGCTGATCGCGAGTCCGGAGGACGGCGCGGCGGAAGCCCTGTTTGGCGTTGCCGCTTCGCTCACCGACGAGACGAGCGCCGATGTCGCGATCCTGTATTTGCGGCTCACGTTGTATCTCTCGCCGGATTTCGATCTGGCCAAGATCGTGCTGGCCGACCGGTTCGAAGCGCTCAAGAAATTCGACGATGCCATCGGCGTCTACCGCACCATCGATCGCGATTCTCCGTACAAATTCGCCGGCGATGTGCAGATCGCGGTCGACGAGATGCGCCTCAGCCAGAACGACAAGGCGATCGGCGATCTGAAGTCGCTCGTCCGCCAGCGCCCCACCGACCTGACGGCCTGGACCGCGCTCGGTGATGCGTACCGCGCCGAGGAGAAGTACGACGACGCCGCGGACGCCTATGACCATGCGGTCAAGGTGCTTGGGGACGTCACCAGCAAGGATTGGCCGCTCTATTTCGCGCGCGGCGTGGCCGAGGAACGCGCGCACAAATGGAGCGCGGCCGAGGCCGATCTCCAGCAGGCGCTGAAGCTCTCGCCGGATCAGCCGGAAGTGCTGAACTATCTCGGTTACAGCTGGATCGATCAGGGCAAGAACTTCCCCGAAGCGCTTGTCATGCTGGAGAAGGCGAGGGGCCTCAGCCCGTTCGACGGCTACATCGTCGACAGCGTCGGCTGGGCCTATTTCCGGCTCGGCCGTTATCAGGATGCAGCGAAGACTCTCGAACAGGCCGTGCTGCTTGTGCCGGGCGATCCCACGATCAATGAGCATCTCGGCGATGCGTACTGGATGGTGGGTCGCAAGCTCGATGCGCAATTCCAGTGGAACCATGCGCTCGCGTTCGGTGCCGAGGACAAGCAGAAGGCGACCATCCAGAAGAAGCTGCAGTCCGGCCTGACACCGGCAACAGTCGCGGGCGGCTGACCTGTCATGATCCAGGAGATCGCGCCTGCAAAGGTGAACCTGTTTCTGCATGTCGGCGGCAAGCGGACTGACGGCTACCACGAACTCGAAAGTCTCGTGGTATTTGCGGATGTGGCCGACGAACTGTCGCTTGCGCCAGCTGATGCGTTATCGCTGGAAGTAACGGGACCATTTGCTTTTGCGCTTCAAGGCGAGGCCGACAATCTCGTGCTGCGGGCCGCGCGCCGCTTTGGCGAACTCGCGCAGGTCGAGCCGAAGGTGAAGATCACGCTTGCGAAGAACCTGCCGGTTGCGTCCGGCATCGGCGGCGGATCGAGCGATGCGGCTGCAACGTTGCGCGGGCTGTCGCGAATGTTCTCCGGACGCACCAAATTGCCGGAGCTGTGGAACATGGCGCCTGCGCTCGGCTCCGATGTGCCGGTCTGCGTGCTGCCCAATTGCTGGATCATGAGCGGCCGTGGCGAGCGTTTCGCCAGCGTGGAAGATTTCCCCCAGCTCGATGCGGTTCTCGTCAACGCAGGAAAGCCGGTTTCGACCGCCGATGTCTACGGCCGGCTGACCGATCGCAGAGGCACGGGAAATGTCTCGCGCCCGGCCGGCATTCGCACCATGGCGGCGCTCCAATTCTACCTGGAGGGCACGAACAACGATCTCGAGGCGCCGGCGCGCCAATTGTGCCCGGTCATCGGCGAACAGATCGAGGCGTTGAAGAAAAGCGGGGCCGTCATCGCCCGCATGTCGGGCAGCGGCGCGACCTGTTTCGGCATCTATCCCGACGAAGTGTCGGCGCGCCGCGGCGCCGATGTGATCTTCGCCGAACATCCGAACTGGTGGGTGAGGGCGACCGCGCTCAATCGGGCGCGCACCTGGAGCTTTCAGTAGGCGCGGGCGACGCAGAACTCCGCCACGGCCGACAGCGCATCGCGAATCTCGAGAGCAGGCAGTGCCGCCAAGGCAGACTGCGCGCGATCGGCATGATGCCGGGCCAGCGCGCGCGTTTCCTCGATGGCGCCGGTCTCGTCGACATAGGCGATGGCGCGCTTGAGATCGCCCTCGTGCTGCGCGCCGTCCTCGATGGTTCGGCGCCAGAATTGCTTCGCGTCTTCATCGGCGCGTTCGACAGCGATGATGACGGGCAGGGTGACCTTGGCCTCGTGGAAATCGTCGCCGATGGATTTGCCCATCTGGGCCTGGCGGCCGGAATAATCGAGCGCATCGTCGATGAGCTGGAACGCCACGCCCAGATCGAACCCGTAGCTGCGCATGGCTTCGATATGGGCGGCGGATGCGCCGGCGATCATCGCGCCGGACTCAGCGGCCGCGGAAAACAGGGCGGCGGTCTTTGCGGTAATGACGCGCAGATAATCGTCGCGTGTGGTGGCCAGGTTGTTGGCCGAGCGCAGCTGCAACACTTCGCCTTCGGCGATCACGGCGGACGCGTTGGACAGCACATCGAGGACGGTCAGGTCGCCCGTCTCCACCATCAGCTGAAAGGCCCGGCTGAACAGGAAATCGCCGACCAGCACGCTCGACTTGTTGCCCCACACGACATTGGCGGCGATCTTGCCGCGGCGGAGTGCGCTCACATCGACCACGTCGTCATGCAGGAGCGTGGCGGTGTGGATGAATTCGACCGCTGCCGCCAGCCGCGTGTGGCTGGTGCCGCGATAGCCGTTCAGCCTGGCCGCAGCCACGGCCAGCATCGGGCGCAGGCGCTTGCCTCCGGAATCGATCAGGTGCGTGGCAAGATCGGGGATCAGGGGGACCGCGCTCGACAGGCGCTCATGGATGATCCGGTCTACGGCCGCCATGTCGGACGCGACGAGCCCGTGCAGCCAGTCCACGGGACTTGGCCTCTCCAGCGTTCTTGCTTCGGCAGTCTGCATGCGGCGCTCTTCTTGCCGGGAACCCGGCCTGCTGCAAGATTAGGGGTGGGCCAGAACAATAACAACTTGCAAACAGGTGGCCGGCCCGGGGTTCGCGGAGGTGCAATGCGCGAAGTGCTGAAAAGCAACAATCCCGTCGAGCTCAGCTTCGCGGAAGTTGTTCTGAAGGATGCCGGAATCGCATCGGTCGTTTTCGACGATCACATGAGCGTCATGGACGGGAGCATGGTCATTTTGCCGCGCCGCTTGATGGTGGCGCCGGAGGACGAGGCGGAGGCCAAGGCACTGCTGGCGGACGCTTTCGCAGCCGCGCCGGCGGATTGGGGTTAATGGCCGTCAACGCCGACGAATTCCTTGGCGGTCGCATTTTGGTGCGGCAGCCGGAGCGCGGATTCCGCTCCGGCCTGGACGCGGTGATGCTGGCCGCGGCCGTTCCGGCGCAAGCCGGGCACCGCGTTCTGGAATTGGGTTCGGGCGCAGGCGTGGCAAGCCTGTGCCTCGCCTCGCGTGTGTCCGCATGCGATGTGACCGGAGCCGAGATCGATCCGGTCCTGGTGCAGCTGGGCAACGAAAATTCCGCTGGCAATCGTTTGGCGGATCGCGTTCGGTTTGTTGCAGCGGACATCGCCGATTTGCCCGGTGGGCTGCGCCGCGAATTCGATCACGTGTTCTGCAATCCTCCGTTCCATGGCGATGACGGTGAGCGCTC
>DATIYG010000361.1:0-15799 GCA_035517755.1 Rhizomicrobium sp.
CGCTGAGGCCCGCGCCGACTTCAAATCCGCCGCAAACCGAGCTAGAGACGCCTCTCCCTCATCGGAGGCCGCCTTAGCTCAGCCGGTAGAGCGGCGCATTCGTAATGCGTAGGTCGGGTGTTCGAGTCACCCAGGCGGCACCAGCTTCAACAGGTTGATTCCCCTTTCTCTTTCCGGGCAGCTTGAGCCGGTATATCGATGCCGGGCCGTCACGTGTGGTCTAAGGCATGGGGAGACATGCGAAGCGGACGCTGGTTTGCGGCATTCAGCAGCGCGACCCTGGTCGCCGGATTGCCGGCTGCGGCCGCCGGAACCGGCGCTTCGCATGTGCTGATCACCAAGGCGCTGAAGTCGACGCCTGAGCGGCTTGCGACGTTGACCATGCCGCCGGGATTTCACATTGCAGTTTGGGCCGAGAATCTCGGGCAACCGCGTGTCGTTGCAGTTGCGCCGAACGGAAATGTCTACATTTCCGACACGCACGCCGGAACGATCATGCTGTTGCGCGGCGGTGAGGTTGCCACATTCAAGAACCTTGTGCGGAAGAAGAAGGACGTTATCGGACTGGCAGTCTACAAAAACCATCTCTACTACGCGACCGCGCGGGAAATATTCGCCTCGCCCATCGGCACCGATGGCGGCCTCGGACCCGAACGGCTGATCGCGAAGAATCTGCCGCCGACCGGCGAACTTAACGACCGTACCATCGCCTTTGGTCCCGACGGTTGGCTGTATGAGTCGGTCGGTTCCAATTGCAACGATTGCCAGGAAACGACCTCGGAGAGCGCGACCATCGTCAGGATGCGGCCCGACGGCACACGCCGCGAAGTGTTCGCATCGGGCTTGCGCAACACCATCGGTTTTGCCTGGCAGCCGGGCGCAGACGAGCTGTACGGCTGGGACAACGGCGTCGATGGGCGTGGTGACAATGATCAACCGGAAGAGTTGAATCGCATTGAGAGGGGCAGGAATTACGGTTGGCCCTACGTGTTGGGCAACGGTGAACTCAATCACAGCCGGACTCCGCCGCACGGAACGCTCGAAGATTGGGATCGCAATAGCGTTCGGCCCGCGCTCATTTACACGGCGCATTCCGCCAGCATGCAGATGCTGTTCTACACGGGCTCCCAATTCCCGCATGAGTATCGCGGCGATGCATTCGCAACGATGCACGGCTCGTGGAATCGCGATCCGCCGAGCGGATACGAGATCGTCCGCGTCCATTTCCGCGGCGGCAGGCCGGTGAGCGTTCGGCCATTCGTGACGGGGTTTCTCGCACACACCGGGACGCGAAGCTGGGCGCGCTTTGCGCGGCCATTTGGCCTTGCCCAGATGCCCGACGGATCGCTCCTGATGGGCGATGATCAGAACGGCATCCTCTACCGCATCACCTATTCGCCCTGACCAAGGGTGGCTTCAGCGCAACAGTCATATCGGTTGACGATATCAAATAATTGAATCACCCCGCTCACCCCTTGAGGTTGTATTACAATATTGTCATATGGCAGGGTTTGGAGCGATCAACTTTCGGGGCGGCAGAAAGGGGAACCGGGATATGCCGCAAACGCCACCAACGGAATTGCGGCTGGAGCTTGATCGCATTGAAACGGCCATCGAGCACGGGCGCCTTAAGGGTATCGAGGACCTTTCGCGACTTGAACCGCTCGTCCTGGAGGCGGCCGCGCAGTCGCCCGATTGCCACCCCATTGCACGCGTCGCTCGACTTTTGACACGCGCCAAGGCGAAGGATGCCGCCTGCCAACTGTTGGAGAAGGCACACGAGATGTCGCCGGACAGCGAGTTTGTCGGTCTCGCGTTGGCGAACGCGCTTGCCGAAAACGGCAAGATCCTTCGCGCGTTTGACGTGCTGAATGGCTTTGTCCGTTCCAACTCGTGCAACGCGGTACTGCTGTCACGCGCCGCCGAATTGAAATTCAAGCTTGGCGATGTGGAGGAAAGTCTCAAGCTCCATTCGAAGGCGACCGCGTGCGACCGCAATCGTACTGGAGGCCTCGTCAACGCACTCCTTGCGGCAGGCTATCACGAGGATGCCCTGGCCGAAGCGCGCAGATTGTTCGTTTCACCACCAGCCGATGCCGGTTTGTGCTTTTCAGCAATTGCCGCAATTGTTCGCTTCTCGAAGGACGAGGACGAGGTTGCGCGCGCCCGCATCGCTTTTCTCGCCTTGTTGGGGGCCGACGCAACGGGCGGACTGTGGCGAGCAAGATTGTACCGGGCCGAGCAGCGTCTTGATCGCGCGGTAGCCGAAGCCGATCGATGTCTCGGCCAATGGCCGGGGAATCCTCTGTTGCTGAAAGAAAGGGCCGTGGCAGCGCTGTCTGTCGGGCATTGGGGCCGTGACGCCGCAATGTTGCAGGAAGCTGTCGCCGTCGCCGACGATGCTACGGATTTGAGGCAACGCCTCGAAACAGCGAATGCCTTGCTTGCTGAATTCGGGGGATCGCTAGAGCAAGCCGCGGCGCGGCCGCAACAATTTGCGAGCATTAGATCGCCCGAGAGCGTGTTCGAACTTGTCGCCCATGCGAAAGCGCTCCGTCGGCAGCCGCAGGGCACCGGGCTTGTCATGATTGCGCATTCGCTCACCGCCGGCGGTGCCGAGCGCATCGTCGCCGACACTTTCCGCCGCTTGCGCGCTGACGCACGCTTCGACTGGGTCAAGCTCTATCTGTTCAACCTGTCGCATGACTCGAACAGCGACTTCTATCTGCCGCTGACCGGACTGCGAGCGGCGGAGCCCATTGTCCTCGATCGGAATTGTGAGCTTCAGAAACCCTTTCATTTCCTTCCGCCGGACTTGGGCAAGACAGCCCAGGCGATCTACAACCAGATTGCGTGCGACAAGCCCGACATCGTGCATGCATCGCTCGAGCCGCTCACGCTTAGTGCCGGGTTCGCCGCTCTTCTGGCCGGCGTGCCGAGAATTGTGCTGCACACGCACAACATGAGACCGACAACGCTCTATCGCGAATCGACGACAGCGCCGCGCTGGCGCGATTGCTATCGATCGTTGCTTTCGCAGCACGGCGTGTCGCTCATTGGGTGCGCCGCGGCCTCGATCGCCGACTACGCCGACTGGATCGGCCTGCCCGACAAAACCAATCTTCATGTTGTCTATAATGGGCTGAACTTCGACGAATTCCGTCCCCAGAATCCCGACGCGGCCGGCGCCTTGCGTGACGCTCTGAATATCCCCCGCGATGCGACTGTTATCGGAACCGCGTTCAAGTTCCGCGCCGAGAAGCGGCCCCACCTTTGGGTTGACGCGGCGCGCGGCGTTCTGGATTGGCGGCCAGATTGCCGTTTCATTATGTTTGGAGACGGGCCGCTTCTGGCTGAGACGCAGGCGTACATCGACCGTCTCGGTCTTGCGCAACACTTCACTTTGCCGGGCCTGGTAGCCGATCTGCATCGGTGGCTACCGATGCTGGATCTCTTTCTCCTTTGTTCGAGCTGCGAGGCATTGCCCAATGTTCTTCTGGAGTCCCAGGCGGCCGGCGTGCCTGTTATTGCGCACCACGTCGGCGGCATCGGAGAAACGATGATCGACGGCAAGACTGGAGTACTTGTTCAGGAGGATTCCGCCGCTGCGCTGTCATCTGCGGTTCTGAAAGCGATCAGCGATCCTTTCTGGCGTCTGCGCGCATCCAAGGACGGGCGAGCATTTGTGCGCAAGCGCTTCAGCCCCGAGAATATGATCGAAAATCTGTCTGCAATTCTCCTGCACCAGGACGACTGCGGCGCGCCAGCAGCTCGAATTGCAGCCGCGGGGGCTTGACGCCCCCGCGCTTGAACGGACGCACATCGATCAAGTGGTCCTTACTTGGTCGGCTTGATCAGGCCGAGAAGACCGTGCGTTTCGCCATCTGTACCGGCGGAGAACGTGACCGTTGCTTTGCCTGGCCCGGGATCGAGCGCCCACAGACCGTCGATCTTGAGCGGCTTGCCCCTTTTGTTGCTCACGGTGCCGATGAAAGTGCCGTTGGCGGGATCATAGACGTTGATTTTGCCGTCACCGAAATTGCCCACCAGCAAATCGTTGGCGAAGGTTCCGAAGTTCGATGGCGCGATCGCCATGCCCCAGGGCGCATTCAGAAGGCCCTTGGCGATCAGCTGCGTCTGCAACACGCCGCTCGTGTCGAACACATCGATGTAACCCAGACCCTTGCCATCGATTTCATCGCCGCCATGCTTCTCGCGCTTCGCGAAGGCCACATAGACATTGCCATTCAGGACCGCGACGTTGAAAGGCGCGAAATTCTTTGGCAGGTCAGGATCGGTGAAGCTCCCGATCGGCGTAAAGGTGGTGTCGAAGATCTGCACCTGGTTGTTGGTGAAATCCGCCGCCAGCAGGTGCTTGTGCACGGTATCGAGCGCAAGACCCTTGTAGACCGAGCCCTGGTCCGACCCGTTGTAGCCAATGAGCGCATTGTTGGTGTCGACGGATGGTGCCCAGCCGGAAATCACGCCGGACTCGGAATCGAAGAGGAAGTAGGCGCGGCCCGACGTTGCGCCTTCTGTCAGTTCAAAATCGATTCCATTGGGCACGGCGACAATGCCTGTCGGAACGCCATCCGGGATTGTCACGACGGGGAATTGCAGAACGCCGCTCGTGCGATCGTAAAATGTGGATTTTCCGGTCCCGTTGTCCGACACCCATACCGGCGCGCTGTCGGTGACTTGCGCCAGGCCCCACGGATTGACGAGATTCGGATCGGTGTTGGGCGCTATTCCTGGCTGGTCGGCGACCAGCGGCGATATCTTGTAGCCTGCCGCAAACGCCGGCAATGCAACCAAAGCAATTCCAAACGCAAGAGCGAGATAAGGCTTCATCAAATCCTCCCCGTGTGATTTGACCCGCAGGCGCGGGCGCGACGCCGCCTCCGCTGAAACACTGTCACTCAACTTATGGTCTGCCAAGATGGACTGGGCGCATAGCGCTTACGCGCCGTTCAATTCCGTGTCACAGAATTGTCCGGAACGAGGAACGAACCGACGCCGCGTGCGGCGATGCCAGGGCCAGTGCAACATCGGGCCGTCCAGCGCCAGACGTTGAGGGGCAAATCGCAATCATGACTCGCCACGTCAGATGGACGGTAGGGACTCTGCTTGCGGGACTGCTGGCGCTTGCGGCGTGGCCAACCTACGTCTGGCTCAAATCCGAAGCGGTGATCGGGCAGCGATATACGCTGCCGCGAAGCTTGGTTCAGGCAGACGCGAACCCGGCTGCGCTGGCCCGCGGCGCGCGGGTGGTGCGGCTGGCCGGCTGCACCGGCTGTCACGGGCCCGACCTTCGTGGCCGGTCTTTGCGCGATGCCGAAATCCCGATTGTCGCATCCAATCTGCGCGCCCTTACCGCGAGCGAGACAGACGAAGCGTTCGACCTCGCCATCCGCCGTGGATTGCGGACCGATGCAAGCAGTCTCTGGATCATGCCGTCGCAGAGCTATGTCTACATGCACGACAGCGACGTTGCCGCGATCCTCGGATATCTTCGCACGCTTTCACCATCCGGCAATCCGACGCCGCCGCCGGAGTTCGGCTTTGACGCTCGCAGCAAGATTGCCGAAGGGGAAGTGCAGCCGGTGGCTTCCATCGCCATGACACAGATGCCGGCCGTAACCTTGGGCCCGCATTATGACGGCGGCCGCTATCTGGCGATGATCGCCTGCGGGTCGTGCCACGGCGCCGACCTTTCTGGCACTGATCATGCCCCCGATCTGAACGTGACCACACGCTACACCCGCGAAGCGTTCTTCCAGCTCTTGCGACGCGGCTCCAACGCGCATGGCAAGTGGCTGCCAACGATGGGGCCCTTGGCACGGCAGCGCTTTCACATTCTCGCGGATTGGGAGATTGATCCGCTTTATGCTTATCTCGTCGCCCGCGCCCGTGCTCCAACGCAGGATCAACTGTCAGGCTCCATTCGATGACCGATCCGGCCTTTCATACGTTTTCCTGAGATGAGCGCTCATCCGACAATCCGCCTGAAATCTCGTGAAGGCCGCCGCGCCATCGCCGGCGCGCCATGGGTTTTCTCCAACGAGATCGACATGGACGCACGGACCAAGTCGCTCGTGCCGGGCACCCTCGTCAATGTGGTCCGCGCCGACGGCAACGATCTGGGCACCGGCTACTTCAATCCCAAGAGCCTCATTGCGGTCCGGCTTCTCGATCCTGTCGCCGACGCCGAAATCGGCGATGCGTTCTTCGCCTCGCATTTTGCCCGCGCTCTCTCTCGCCGCGCTGCACTCTTCCCCACGCATTGTTATCGGCTTGTGCACGCTGAGGGCGACGGCCTGCCGGGACTGACGATCGATCGTTTCGGCACAATCTTCGTCGTGCAGGTCACGACAGCCGGCATGGAATCGCTGATCGACCCGATGCTCGACGCATTGGACGAAGTTGTTTCGCCGGATTGCGTGATCTTGCGCAACGATGCATCTTCGCGCACGCTCGAAGGACTCGAATCATATGTCCGAGCGGCGCGCGGAGGAATTCCGGACCGCATCACTCTAAACGAAAATGGCGTGCGCTATTTCGCGGACGCCGCGTCGGGACAGAAAACCGGCTGGTATTTCGATCAGCGAGACAATCGCGCTTTCATGGCTGCGCTGGCAAAAGGCCGATGCGTGCTCGATTGCCACAGTTATACAGGCGGATTCGGACTGCTCGCTGCGCATGCGGGCGCGACGCACGTGACCTGCGTTGATTCTTCGGCGCCGGCACTTGCGCTTGCTTCGGCGGCGGCCGACGCGAACAGTCTTGTCGGCAAGGTCAAGTTCACGAAAGCGGACGTCTTCGACGAACTCGAACGGCTTGCTGCGGCCAATACGACGTTCGACATCGTCATCGCCGACCCGCCGCCCTTTGTGAAGTCGCGCAAGGATCTCGAGGCTGGAGCGCGTGCCTATCGAAAACTCGCCCGTCTTGCCGCATCCGTGACCGCTGCGAACGGATATCTTCTGTTGGCTTCGTGCTCGCACAACATGCCGCACGACCGGTTTCTCGAAGAATGCGCAATCGGCATCGCGCGGGCCGGGCGGCACGCTTCCAATATCCGCGATGCGGGCGCCGGTCCCGATCACCCGGTGCATTCCATGCTGCCGGAAACCGCTTATCTCAAGTCAATCGTGTTTGTGCTCGACTAGATGGCGACCTGCGCGCCCAACTCGACCACACGGTTGGGCGGCAGGCAGAAGAACCGCGCCGGCGACAGAGCGTTCGACGCAAGCCACATGTAGAGGGCGATCCGCCAGCGCGGCAGCGAGGGCCGCGACGATGGCACCAAGGCCTCGCGTCCCATGAAGAAGGTCGACGTATCCGCATCGAGGGCGAGGCCGCGGACGCGCGCCTGCTCCAGCGCGCGGGGCACGTTCGGCGTCTCAAAGAATCCGAAGCGTACCTTCACCTCGAAGAAGCCCTTGCCGATATTTTCCACCACAACGCGCCGCTTCGGCGACACGAATGGCTTGTCCTCGAACAGGACCGTCATAAGCACAACTCGTTCATGCAGCACCTTGTAGTGCTTGATGCTATGCAGCAGCGCGCCGGGCGCGACATCGGCGCGGACACTCATGAAGACCGCAGTGCCGGCGACACGATGGGCCATTTTGTCGGCGCGCTCCAGCAACAGATGGATCGGCAACGAGCTCTCGCGAATCTTGTCAAGATGAACGCGGCGGCCAAGTCGCCAGGTGTCCATCACCACGAAGACGGCGGCCGCCATGACGAGCGGCAGCCAACCGCCTTCGATGATCTTAAGCGAGTTCGCTGACAGAAAGGCGAGATCGACGAGCGCAAGCACACCAAACAGCGGAATGACCAGCCAGCGGCTCCAGTGCCACTGGCGCACGGCGACCGTGCCGACAAGAATCGTGCTCAGCACCATGACGCCGGTTACCGCAATACCGTACGCGGCTGCGAGGGCGCCTGAGCTCCGGAAGATCAGAACGATCAGGACGACGCCGACGCACAAGAGCGCATTTGCGGCGGGCACATAAATCTGACCCGATTCCGTCGCCGATGTGTGGCGGATTTCCATGCGCGGGAGCTGGCCGAGCTGCACGGCCTGCTTCGTGATCGAGAACACGCCCGAGATCACGGCCTGCGATGCAATGATCGTGGCGATCGTCGCGACAAAGACCAGCGGATAATGCGCCCAATGCGGGGCGACGGCGTAAAATGACACCTCCGTCTTGCGTGGATCGAGCAATAGGGCCGCGCCTTGTCCAAAATAGTTGAGTACCAATGCGGGAAGCACGATCGCCAGCCACGCGAACCGGATGGGGAATTTTCCGAAGTGGCCCATGTCGGCGTAGAGCGTTTCACAACCCGTCACGGCCAGCACCACAGAGCCGAGCGATACAAACGCCGTCCATGGTTCCCGCACAAACAACGCAACGCCGTAGGTCGGACTGAGCGCGGCAAGAATCGCCGGTGCCCTCATGATCGACACAAGCCCCAATGCGGACAGTGTGAGGAACCAGATCACCATCACCGGACCAAACAGGCCACCAACGAGCGCGGTGCCCCGTGATTGCAGCATGAACAGTGCTACAAGGATGATCAGCGACAGCGGCATCACGAGAGGCGCAAAGGCCGGGCTTTCCACGCTCAGCCCTTCAACGGCGCTCAATACCGAGATCGCAGGAGTCAGGACGCCATCACCGAAGAACAACGCAAGGCCAAGAATCGCCACGGTGGTGATCGCGAGCTTGGCGCGCTTGCTCAAACCAGGAGAGCGATGGGCAAGGGCTGACAACGCAAGCACGCCGCCCTCGCCTTCGTTGTCGGCCTGCATGATCAGGAAGACGTATTTGAACGTCACGACGATCATCAGCGACCAGAAGATCAACGAGATCACGCCAAAGATCTGCGCCTGGCTGGGCATGTGGCCGCCGGCGGCGAGAGCGGATTCGCGCACCGCATAGAGGGGGCTCGTACCAATATCGCCATAGACGACGCCCAGGGCAGCAAGCGTGAGTCCGGACGTGCGACGCCAGGACTTCCGGGCTGCGCCATGACCTTCGCCGGACGCATCCAGCGCGGCGGCTGCTGATAGTTCGCTAATCCCCAACTCCAATTTCTAGATCGTGACCTGCGTTCCCAATTCGACCACGCGATTGGGCGGCAAACGAAAGAACCGCGCCGGCGAAAGCGCATTCGAGACCAGGAAGATGTAGAGCCGCGTGCGCCAGCGCGCGAACACCGAATGTTCGGCCGGCACCAGCGTCTCGTGACCGATGAAGAACGTCGCCGTATCGACGTCGACGGCAAGCCCAAAACGCCGCGCATCTTCCAGCGCGCACGGCACGTCGACCCCTTCGAAAAATCCGTGATGGATGATCACCTTGTAGAAGCCTTTGCCGAGCTTCGCGACTTCCAGGCGGCGCGTTTGCGGCACGCTCGGTACATCGTCGACCGCCACGTGACACAGGACGATCCGTTCGTGGAGAACCTTGTTGTGCTTGAGGTTGTGCAGCAATGCACTGGGTACGGAATCGCCGCGTGGCGCGAGAAACACCGCCGTTCCTGCAACGCGCGTCGGCGTCTTGTCGGCCCGGGCGATCAGGAGATCGAGCGGCATCGACTCGCTGCGGATCTTTTCCAGATGGGCACGGCGGCCGATGCGCCACGTTTCCATGACGAAGAACACGCCCGACGCGATCAGGAGCGGCAGCCATCCGCCCTCCACGACCTTCAAGGTGTTGGCGCTGAAGAAGGTGAGATCGATCAGCGCCAGAACGCCAAACACGAGCGCGGCAAGCCGGATGCCCCACTTCCACTGCTTCGCCGCGACGATCGACGCGTTGAACGTGTCGATCACCATAACGCCGGAAACCGCGATGCCGTACGCCGCAGCGAGCGCGTTCGACGTCCGGAAGATCAGCACGATCAGCACAACGCCGACGAGCAGGAACCAGTTCATCCGCGGCACATAGATTTGTCCGTACTCGGTCGCCGAAGTGTGGCGGATTTCCATACGCGGCAAACGCCCGAGCTGGACCGCCTGCTGGGTTATGGAGAACACGCCGGAAATCACCGCCTGCGATGCAATCACGGTGGCCACGGTCGCAAGGATCACCACCGGATAATGCGCCCACGGCGGCACCAGGCCGAAAAACAGAAATGACGTCGGAGCGTTCACATCGCCAATGGCATGCGGATTGTGCAGCACGGCAGCGGCCTGTCCGAAGTAATTCAGCACCAGTGCCGGGAGCGCCACCAGGAACCACGCGTAGCGGATCGGATTGCGGCCGAAATGGCCCATGTCGGCATAGAGCGCTTCGCAACCGGTGACGGATAGAACGACCAGACCCAAGGTAATGAACGCCATCCCCGGCTCATGCACAAAAAGCGCGATTCCATAATAGGGATTCAGCGCCCACAGAACCGCCGGCGTCCGGACGATCGATATCGCGCCGAGAACCGCGATGACGCTCAGCCACAAGACCATGATTGGGCCGAACAGGCGCCCGATATGGGTGGTGCCGCGTGCCTGCAGCACGAACAGGCCCACAAGGATGATCAAGACGAGAGGCAGCACGAAGGGCTGGAAGCTCGGGCTTGCGACTCCCAAGCCTTCGACTGCGCTGAGCACGGAAATCGCCGGCGTCAACATTCCGTCGCCATAGAACAACGCGAGGCCAACGAGTGCTGCGATGCCGATACCATTCTTCAGGCGGCGGCCGATGCCTGGCGAACGATGTGCCAGCGCGGCCAGCGCAAGGCTGCCGCCCTCGCCGTCATTGTCGGCGCGCATGATCAGGATGACGTACTTGATCGTGACGACGAAGATCAGCGCCCAGAAGATAAGCGAGGCGCAGCCCAGCGCCGCCATGACATTCGGTGTTTGTCCGCCGGCCGCCTGGATGGACTGCCGCATGGCGTACAGCGGGCTCGTGCCGATGTCGCCGAACACGACGCCAAGTGCTCCAAGAGTGAGCGCTGCCGTACGCCGAAGCGAAATCTTTTCTGCGCGTCCAACGTCCGCCGGCGCCTCGCCTTGTCCTTCAGTGGCGAAGATGTCGGCATCCATCAAGGAATCATTCTTGGGGCTGGACGTGCTGGCCGGCTGGGACACTGAGTACTCGCTCCGTCGCCGCCAAGGAGAGGTCCGGCGCCTTTGGGAAGGGCCGGGAAATTAGGCCGGTTCTCGCGAAAGGCAAGAGCGGAGTTGTGACGCCTGGGATCTGGCTAACCTACTGTTGCGTAAACGCTATTCGCGGCTTGCCACGCGTTGGTCCTCGTCCGAACCCGGACCGATGAATCCCTGCACAAGATAGGTGCGGGCGCCCAGCACGTTGTCGCGCGCGTTCCATACGCGCACTTCGCTCCAGTCGTTGTCCGGGCTGACATCGACCACGGGATCGTCCTTGTAGATCCGGCCATCGTTGAACCAGTTCGCATGGTCAACGCGGATTTGCCGCGGAGAATCCATCGCGATCACCACGGCCAGGTGCCCACGGTGCGGTCCGGCATATCCCGTCAGGACAAGCACGGAACCGAGGCTGGGTTCGCTCGAGCGCACATAGTGTCCGGCGGCCTGATCCCACCAGGACCCTGCGTCGCCAAAGAGATTCACGCCGGAATGATTGCGGGCGTAGGGGACGCACTGCACCGGCTGGCCCGGCGTTTCGATGCTGGCGCCGCGCGTATGATCCACCGCCGGTCCGCTGGCATAGCGCGGAGTATCGGGGGGCGCGCTCGCGCAGGCATAGAGGCCCAAAGAAAGGATGGCCGCCACCGCGAACCGAAGAGACCCCACCATCAAAAAGCCCCTCACACACTGCTCAAGCCGTGGCGGCCGAAGCAGGACACTACGCCCACGCCACTCAAGGTGACGTTAGCCATTCTGCTCGCATTTGAACCGTTTGGGTATACGAAAGGTTACTCGCGCGCCGCGTCGGGGGCGGGCAGGCGGGCCATGGCGCCGCTCCAGCCCATGCCCCCGATCGACAGAAGGCCGGCGGCCGCGAAGAAGAAAAACGGGGCGCTCCACGCCTGGATGAAAAGGGCGAAAATGGGAAGCAACAGTCCGGCCACAATTTCCGGGCTGCCGCGCCAGCGACCGGAATAGGCTGCACCGGCCTTTGGAGTCCGGTGGAAAACGACACCCTGATTGGAAAAGGCTTCGTAAGTTGCGCGCGCGTTGGAAAGCACCAGCCCGCTCGGGAACAGGATCGCGAGCAACAGCGATCGCAGGAAACATGGCTCGCCGGCGCGACCAAGCATCGCCTGGCCGAGCCAGAGATAGCTCAGACTGGCACAGAGACCGAGCACGGTGACCATGGCGCCGAGGTCGGCAACGGCTGCGATATAGACCACACCCAGATACATCAGCGTGAGGCTGATCGCGGCGCTGGCGCCGGCAAGCGTGTAGAAGCCGAATTGGCAGACTTGCAGCGTGACGGCTGCCTTCTTCCACAGCGGCCATTCGCTCATCCAGATTTCGGGAACGAGCTTGCGCGCGACCTGCGCGTGCCCTTTCGTCCAGCGCGCCTGCTGCGCGCGCCAGGCAGCCGCAGTTTCGGGCAATTCCCCCGGCACTTCGAGGTCGCTGACAACCGCGCCGCGCCAACCTTCCAGCGCGCAGCGGATCGAAAGATCGAGGTCTTCCGTCAATGTGTCGCCAGTCCAGCCGCCGCCCGCTTCAATCGCCGCGCGTGACCACACACCGGCCGTACCGTTGAACGAGATCGGCAGAGCGAGCCGGAAGCGCGCCTCCTGTTCCACAGCGAAGTGGCTGTCGAGCAGGAAACCCTGCGCAAGCGTCAGCCAGTTGCGGCCGCGGTTGGCGTGGCCCCAGCGCGCCTGCACAAAGGCAAGTTTGGAATCCGCGACCAGCGCCGGGACGGTGCGGCGAAGGAAGTCGGGCGGGGGGACGAAATCCGCATCGAAGATCGCAACGTAAGGTGCATCGGAATGCTGAAGGCCGAAGGCGAGATTGCCGGCCTTGAAACCGTTGCGGGTACCACGGCGGAGAATGACGAGGTTCACATCCTCGGGCACCAGACGGCGCACGCCTTCGATCAGCGCCGAATGGTTCTCTTCGCTGCCGTCGTCGAGGAGCTGGATCTGCAACCGATCGCGCGGCCAATCGAGTTTTGAGGCGGCAACCGCCACCCTCACGGCCAACTCGCCTTCATCGCATACCGGCAACTGGACCAGCACCGGCGGCAAAGCCTCATCCGGCAGCCGGGGCATGCGGATGGAACGGGCGCGCGCGAAATAGCGGACCAGCGCAAGCGTCGCGAGTTGGGTCGACAGGAGCGCCAGCAACACCAGAATACAGGCGAGAGCCGTTTGGAGAATCAGCGACAAACCGGACATGGACATGGACGCTCGGAACCCCACCTCGCCAATGATGGCGCCGCCTTCGTCCGGGCGGACCTTTTGCGGTTTTCTTGCAACGCGTAACGCGGACCTGTGACGCAGGCCGAATGTGATGGCAAGGCCGCAAATTCGCAACCCCCCGTCAACCAGACTAGTCCAGTGTCCGCCGGAACCGCGCCAGGGCGATCCCCGTCACGATGAACAGAAAGAGAATGAGCGGCCAAAGCTCCGGCCAGATTTCGAAAAGCCCGTTCCCCTTGAGCAGGATGCCGCGGACGATCCTGAGGAAATGTGTCGCGGGCAGAACCTCGCCGATCCATTGCGCCCAGGTGGGCATGCCCTTGAACGGGAAGGCGAAGCCCGACAGCAGGATCGATGGCAGCAGAAAGAACACCGTCATCTGCATCGCCTGAAGCTGGTTCTCGGCAATGGTCGAGAAGGTGTAACCGACCGCCAGATTGGCGGTGATGTAGATCGTCAACCCCAACGCGAGCAGAACGAACGAGCCCAGCATGGGCACGCCAAATATGTACCGCGCTGCGATCAGGATCACCGAACTCTGGATACTGCCGATGAGGATGTTTGGCGAGATCTTGCCCAGCATGATCTCGAGGGGCGTCGCCGGCATGGCGAGCAGGTTTTCGTAAGTGCCGCGCTCGCGTTCACGGGTGAGAGCCAGGCAGGTGATCAACACCATCGTCATGGTGAGGATGATGGCGAGCAGTCCCGGCACGATGTTGTACTGTGTGTTCGATTCCGGGTTGTAGAGAAGGTGAGAGATCAGCTGGAACGGCGGCGGACCCTGCGCGCGCGCCGCCAGCGGACCGACGAGATCGTCACGCAATGCGGTCGTCGCCAGCGTGTTGAACGCGGCGAGCGCATAGGAGCCGGCGGCCGGATCGGTTGCATCGGATTCGATGAGAAGTGACGGCTGACTGCCGCGCACGATGTCGCGGTCGAAATTCACCGGCACTTCGACGACGAACAGCACCTTGCCTTGCTGCAGCAATTGCCGCGCCCGCGCCGGCGAATTGGTTTCGTCAATGATGCGGAAGTAGCTGGAATTGTGCAGCGCCGCTACGATGGACCGGCTGAACGCGCCGGGATCGTCGATGGAAATCGCGGTCGGCAGGTCCTTCGGATTGAGATTGATGGCAAAGCCGAACAGCAGGAGCTGCATGACGGGAACGCCGAGGATCATGGCCAGCGTGGCGCGGTCGCGGCGGATCTGCACGAGTTCCTTGCGCAGCACGGCAACAAAGCGGGCAAACGAAAACGCGCGCATCAGGCCGCCTTCTCTTGAAGCTGGATGAACACATCTTCGAGGCTCGGTTGAGCTTCGTCGATACTGACGCCGGGTTGATTTCTGATCTTGTCCAGCGCGCGCTCCAGGGCTCGGCGGTCATGGCCGCTCACATGCAACACGGCGCCGAAGAACGCGACATATTCCACGCCCGGCTCGCGGCGCAATTGATCGGTGAAGCGGCGCACATTGTCGCCGCTGACGATGAAGGTGATGAGACCGGATTGCGCGATGACGTCCTGCACCGTGCCGCGCGCCACCAGTCTGCCGTTCAGGATGTAGACGATGCGGTCGCAGCGCTCCGCCTCGTCCATGTAGTGCGTGCTGACGAGCACGGTAAGACCTTGCTCCGACAGCGAATGGATCTGCTCCCAGAAATCGCGCCGCGCCTGCGGATCGACACCGGCCGTGGGTTCATCCAGCAGCAGCAATTGCGGCTCGTGCAGCATGCAGGCGCCAAGCGCCATGCGCTGCTTCCAGCCGCCTGAGAGTTCGCCGGCGAGCTGATTCTGCCGGTTCTTCAGGCCAAGCCGGTCGAGCATGCGTTCGATGCGCTGGCGCTGGTTGTCGAGTTCGTAAACACGCGCCACGAATTCCAGATTCTCGCGGATCGACAGGTCTTCCCAGAAGCTGAAGCGCTGCGTCATGTAGCCGGTCTGGCGCTTGATCTTCTCGGGCTCGCGCAGCACGTCGTAGCCAATGCAGGTGCCGGAGCCGTCGTCGGGATGCAGCAATCCGCACAACATGCGGATGGTGGTGGTTTTGCCCGAACCGTTGGGGCCAAGGAATCCCCACACTTCGCCTTGCGGCACGGCGATGTCGATGTGATCGACGGCGACCTTCGGGCCGAACCGCTTTGTCAGCCCGTGCACATCGATGGCGAACGCGTCGGCCATGTCACAGCGGCCGCACTTCGACAGGCTGCCCGGGATTGAGCGGCACGCCACCGGGCGTGCGCGCCTCGAGCTTGAACACCAACTTCTCGCGATTGCCGACGGAGAAGATCACCGGCGGCGTGAACTCTTCCTGCTGCGCGATGAAGGTGATCGTTGCGGTCAGCGGCTTGCAGCCATCGCAGGTAATGCGCACCTGTTGTCCCAGATGCACGTTCGCGAAATCCGTTTCCGGCACGAAGAAACG
>DATIYG010000362.1:0-9927 GCA_035517755.1 Rhizomicrobium sp.
CTCAGCAAGATCGAGAAGCCGGCCGGCATCGCCAACCCGAAGGACTTCCGCAACGAGGTCGTGAAGTTCGCGCTGCGCTATCGTGCCCAGCACGACGGTCAGAACCCGGCGTGGACGGCCTACGAGAAGATCCGCAGCGTCATCGAGAAGCGGATGTTCACGCAGGTCGAGGATCTGCTGCCGGTCATCAGCTTCGAGTCGAAGAAAGACAGCGACACGCAGACCAAGCACAACGAGTTCGTCAAGCGCATGCTGGCGCGCGGATATACGCCGCGGCAAGTGCGCCGGCTCGTCGAATGGTACATGCGCGTGAACAAGGCGGGCTGAGGCCCACAGGGCCATGACCCACTTCATCGACCGGCGCCTCAATCCCAAGGGCAAATCGCTCGGCAATCGCCAGCGCTTCCTGCGCCGTGCCCGCGCGCAAATCCGCGATGCGGTGCAGAAGTCGCTCAAGGACGCCGCCGTCGCCGACATCGACAAGGAGCGCAAGATCAAGATTTCCACCAAGGGCACCAAGGAGCCGCGCTTCCGGCTCGATCCCAAGTCCGGTGGCGAACATGATTTCGTCCTGCCCGGCAACAAGGAGTTCATGCCCGGCGACGAGATCAAGAAACCCCGCTCGGGCGACGGCGGCGGCAACGGCAAGCAGGCCGCCGATTACGCCGAAGGCGAGGACGACTTCGAATTCACCATGACGCAGGAGGAAATCCTCGACATCTTCTTCGAGGATCTCGAACTGCCCAATCTCGTGCGCACCACACTCAAGGAGACGCCCAGCAAGACGTGGAAGCGCGCCGGCATCACGACCGCGGGCTCGCCCAATCAGATCAACCTCATCCGTACCATGCGCAACGCGCAGGGGCGCAGGCTCGCGCTCAAGCGGCCAAAGACCGAGGACGTGCAGGCGTTGCAGGCGGAGCTCGATATCCTCGAGCGTGCCGCCGAACCGGATCGCGAAAAGATCGCGGCGCTCAAGGAGCAGCTTGCCCGCCTCGAAGCCAAGCGGAAATGGATCGCGTTCATCGATCCGGTCGACGTGCGTTTCAACGCCTTTGCCGAACAGCCGGTGCCGACATCGCAGGCCGTGATGTTCTGCCTGATGGACGTTTCCGGCTCGATGGGCGAGCGCGAGAAGGATCTCGCCAAGCGCTTCTACATGCTGCTGCACCTGTTCCTGAAGCGGCGCTACGACAAGGTGGACATCGTCTTCATCCGCCACACCCACGATGCGCAGGAAGTGGACGAGCAGGAATTCTTCTATTCGCGCCAGTCGGGCGGCACGATCGTCTCCACCGCGCTCGAAAAGATGCTGGAGATCCAGAAGGAACGTTACGCAACGGCCGACTGGAACATCTACGCAGCGCAGGCGTCGGACGGCTACACCCAATCCGGCGACGCACGGCGTTGCGTCGAGATGCTGAATGACGACCTCATGCCGCTTTGCCAGTACTATGCCTACATCGAGATTCTCGACGAGCGCGAGATGGAAGTGTTCGCGAGCGAGGACAGCGGCGCGGAATTGTGGCGGGCCTATCGCACCGTCGCCGAACGCTGGAGCAATTTCGCCACCAAGCGCATCTCCAAGCCGGCCGACATCTTCCCCGTGTTCCGCGAGCTGTTCCGCAAGACGGAGAAAGCGGGATGACCAAGCCGCTCTTCACCGAGGCGGAATGGGATTTCGCGACGCTCGATCGCGTCTACAAGGCGATCGAGGACATTGCGCTCAACGAACTGAAGCTAGACGTGTATCCGAACCAGGTCGAGGTGATTTCGTCCGAACAGATGCTGGACGCCTACTCCTCGCTCGGCATGCCGCTGATGTACAACCATTGGAGCTTCGGCAAGCTGTTCGCGCGGGAAGACACGCTCTATCGCGCCGGCTATTCGGCGCTCGCCTACGAGATCGTCATCAATTCGAGCCCCTGCATCTCCTACCTGCTCGAAGAGAACACCATGACGATGCAGGCGCTGGTGATGGCCCACGCCGCCTTCGGTCACAACCACTTCTTCAAGAACAACTACCTGTTCCGCCAATGGACGAATGCGGAAGGCATCCTCGACTATCTTGCCTTTGCCAAAGGGTACATTGCCGCGTGCGAAGATCGTTATGGCCGCGACGATGTCGAGGCGATCCTCGATTCCGCCCATGCCCTGATGGACCAGGGAGTGTTCCGCTATCGCCGCCCGCCCAAACCGTCACGCGAGCGTGTGATGGAAAAGCATCGCGCGCGCAGGCGGTATGAGGAAGAGGCCTACAACGAGCTGTGGCGCACCTTGCCGGCGGGCATCGAGCCGCCATCGTCGCCGCCGATTCCCGATCCTGAGGGCGACTTCGATGGCGACATGAAGCTGCCCGAGGAGAACATCCTGTACTTTCTGGAGAAGCATTCGCCCACGCTGAAATCCTGGCAGCGCGAGACGCTGCGCATCGTGCGCACGCTGGCGCAGTACTTCTACCCGCAGCGCCAGACCAAGGTGATGAATGAGGGCTGCGCCACCTTCGTCCATCACGCCATCATGAACCTTCTCTACGACAAGGGACTGATCACCGAGGGCTCGCTTCTCGAATTCCTCCACAGCCATACCAGCGTCGTGTTCCAGCCCGACTTCGACGATCGGCGCTACAGCGGCATCAACCCTTATGCGCTCGGCTACGGGATGATGGCCGACATCAAGCGGATCTGCGACGCGCCCACCGGGGAAGATCGCGAGTGGTTTCCGGCCTTCGCCGGCTCCGGCGACTTCATGGCGGTGCTGAAGGATGCGTGGGCGAACTACCGCGACGAAAGCTTCATCGAGCAGTTCCTGTCGCCCAAGCTGATGCGCGACTTCCGCCTCTTTGCGCTTTACGACAATGCCGAGGAGCCCGCGTTCAAGGTTTCGGAGATTCACAACGAATCCGGCTACCGCGGTGTGCGGACCCGTCTTGCTCGCCAGTACGATATCGGAATGGCGGAGGCCAATCTTCAGGTGACTGCCGCCGATCTACGGGGCGACCGCACCCTCTATCTGCAGCACCGGATGCATCGCGGCGTGCCGCTGCACGAGGCGACGAAAAAACTCGTCATGGCCCACGTCGAACATCTGTGGGGGCATGACGTCGACCTCGAGGAAATCGAGGACGGCGAATAAGCAGACCGCTATTTGTGCGCGGTTTTCGTGATGGTCGTTGCCGGCGGCGACCATAATCCGGAGTAAATCATCGCTCCGGCCGCAATCACCAACAGCGCAAGCCCTGCGACTGCCGCTACGATCTTGGGGACCGTTTCGTCCTTGTCGACTTGTTCGGCGGCGTGAACAGGATGTTCCATGGCACTCTGCCCTTCTCTCTTCGGAGCCGGGCCGCCATTCGGGCGACCGCTGTCGGCTTACCCGGGACACATGGCGAACATACTACTCAAATTCCCGTGACCAATCCAGCCTTTGGTCTAACGAGCTCCAGCCGAGGCGATCCTTGGGGCCGGATCGCCTCAACCGGAGGAACCGTTACGACGCATCGGCGGGCTGGCTCACAGTCGCCACGTTCGTGGGGTGCTGCGCCGGGGTCGCCGGCGACAGAACCGTCGCCAGGAACAACAGGGCCGTGCCGATCACAGCCGCGATCACGGCGGTGATTGCGACATTGCTGCCGACATCAGCCCGGTCAGAAACCGAATTCATTTGCCTCTCCATTCGGGACGGCGGGCGCCGGGGGAAGCGCCCTCAACACCGACCCACGCCGGAGAGATAGGGTAATTTTATTGCGCGACAACTTCTGGCAGCCATGCGGGCCTCGCATGGATTGGAAGCTTGAAATTAACCCGGGGAAGTACTAGCAGGCACTTCGTAATAGCTCTGTCACAATCGTCCTTGAGACTGAGCTAAGCGCTTCTGAAGATAGAAGATTCTAGCATTCGTTTCGCGCGTTTGGCAGGTCGCGAATTCCAGCGGCCAGATGCTTCCACCCGTCTCGCGGGGGCCTGCCTCCCTTGCACAGATTGCATCCCTCTGCGTGATCCAGACCCGCTCGTCGGCGATCAGGCTTTGCCGCGCCCGGGGGTCACGGAGGGTATCCATGATCTGCCGGTAAAGCTGGTTCAGGGCATCGTCCGCCGCCTGGAAGTTTCGCTCGGCGCACTGGTTCATCTCCATCTGAACCATGTAGCGGCCGCAGTCTTCGGATCGGTACCCCGCCTGGGCATAGGCTGCTCCAGCCCAAAGCATGCAGCCGGCTGCCACGGCACCAAAAACTTTCATCGGCTTGTCCCCTCCCGCGGCTCCGGCCACTAGGCCGCAGGCGGCAGCGCACTTCAAGCGCGAAAGACGTCTGGGCGCCTGAGGCGGAGCGTCTGGATCAGCGCGAAGGTCTTCATGTCGGTGATTTCGGCCGCGTCCGCCATGGCCGCCAATTCGTCGAGACGGATTTCGACGACGGTGATGTTCTCATGCTCGTCCGGCACGCCGCCGCCTTTCCCCACGCGGTCGACGGACGAATAGGGCGCCAGATACAGATCCGTCCGCTCGGTCGATCCGCCCGGTGACGTCCACATCACGCCGAGCCATTCGAGATCGTGCAGGATGAGACCCGCTTCCTCGTCGGCTTCCCGGCGCGCCGCGGCTTCGGCCGCATCGCGATCGCACGCGCCTGCGATGGCTTCGAGCAGCTCCTGTTCGCCGGCTTCCAGCAGCACCGGTGCACGGAACTGGCGGACCAGCAGAGCAACCTTGCGCTCCGGATCGTAGGGAAGGACTGAGACGCTACGTCCGCGCTCGACAATCTCGCGCTCGGCGACGTGGCCATCCTCGAGCCGCACCTTAGCGACCATCAGCTTCATCCAGCCATCGAACGCAACCCGCTTCTCCAAAATCTCGGCGCTCATGTCTTTGCCTTCATCTCAAGGAATCGGTCGAGGATCGGCAACTGGCCGACCAGCAACTTCACGCGCGCCTCGCGTTCGGAAAACCAGGCCCCGCGATCCACTTCCGGAAAACGCGCGAGCTTGCCCGACCGTGGCGGCCACTGCATCTCGAATTCGTTGCTCCTGAGCTTGGCCGGATCGCAATCGCCGGCGACCGCGAAGGCTTCCACATGCTTGCCGCCCGGCTGCTTGAACGAACCAAGCGGAACGAAATCGCCATCGACCGTGAATCCTGTCTCTTCCTCGAATTCGCGCCGCGCCGCGGCCAGCGGATCCTCACCCGGATTCACAAGACCCTTCGGGATCGTCCAGGCGCCATCATCCTTGTTCTTCCAGAACGGGCCGCCGGGATGGACGAGAAAGAATTCGAGATGTTCACGCGTTTCCCGCACCATCAGAATGCCGGCGCTTCGCTTCATGCGTGGGCTTCGGACGGGCCCGGTTTTGGGAAATGCGTTTCGAGATGATCGGCACAGGCATCGATGGCGGCAATGAACGCGTCAGCCAGATTGCCGGATTTGGCGCGTGCGGAAAAACCACGAACGATCTGGTCCCATGCGGCCTGCCCGACGCGGGCGTGCACGATGCGATCGGCAATGATCTCGATATAACGCTCGCCGAGCGAGGCGAAGAACACCAGCCCGCCGTGGCGTTCTTCAGCCGCCAGGATGCTCGCGCCGAATTCGCGATGTGCGATGTTGCGGGCCCGCATCTGCTTTAGCCGTGGCGGCACGAGCGCGAGCCGGACCGGCATGAACTCCAGCAACAAGGCCGTGGCCGCGAACGCGGCAGCTTCCGCGAAGAACCCGAGCCGCAGGCCGATCTCCTGCCAGCACAGCGCCAGCGCCGCGCCGACGGCGAGCGCAATGATCCCCGCCCATGCAACCGGCACCAACGCGTAGCGATCGCTCACCGGAACGATCATCAAGGTGAACCGCACATGCGTGCGCGCCTGCGCCCTCGACAGCGCTTCGTGGATGCGGGCCTGCTCGTCCTTCGTCAGCTTCATCACCAGCTTCCCGATGCGCCGCCGCCGCCGAATGAGCCGCCGCCGCCGGAGAATCCGCCGCCGCCACCGCTCCAACCGCCGCCGCCACCGCTCCAAACACCGCCGCCGCTGCTCCAGCCCCCGCCACCGCGCCCCAATCCGCCGAGGAAAAGCAGCGGCCACAGATGGCGGCCGAAAATGAGCCAGACGAGGATGAAGGCGATCGGGATCCACGGGATGTCGCTGCCGCCACCGTGATGTTCCGGCTGCGGTGCCTCGGGCACCTTGCTGAGATCGACCGCGTTGCCGGCCAGCAGCCGAACGATCTCCGCCGTGCCCTGCTCGACACCGGCGTCGTAATTGCCGGCGCGGAATTGCGGGATGATCACATTCTCGATGATGAGCTTGCTCGCGGCATCGGTGAGCGTGCCTTCGAGGCCATAGCCGACCTCGATGCGAACCTTGTGCTCGCTCGGCACGACGATGAGGATGGCGCCGTTGTTCTTGCCTTTCTGGCCGATGCCCCAGGCGCGCCCCAGCTGATAGCCGTACGTCGCGATGTCCTGTCCTTGCAGCGATTTCAGCGTCGCGACCACCACCTGATCGCCCGTCTTGGACTCGAGCTGGTGGAGAATGCCTTCCAGCCGGTCCTTGGTGTCGTCGGACAGCACGCTGGCATCATCGACCACGCGGCCGGTGAGCGGCGGAAAGGTCAGGCTTGCCGCGTGCGCGAATGAAAAGACGAGGCATGCGAAGAGGGCGGCAAGAACCGCCCCCATCCGCACGGAATGAATGGCGCGCATCAGAATTGGACGTGCGGTGTCTGCTGTTCCTGCTCGCTGATGGAGAAGGTCTGTTTCACCTTTGCATCCGGATAGAAGATGGCGGCGTACCAGCGCTGCGGAATGGTGCGCAGCGTGGTGTTATAGGTCTGCACCGAGTCGATGTAGTCCTTGCGCGCGACCGCGATGCGATTCTCCGTGCCTTCGAGCTGGCTCTGCAGCACCATGAAGTTCTGGTTCGATTTGAGATCGGGATAGCGCTCGCTCACCGCCATCAGACGGCCGAGCGCCTGCGTCAGTCCACCCTGGCTCTGCTCGAACTGCTTGAAGGCTTCCGGATTGGACGTGACGTCGGCCGGCAAATTGACCGTCGTCTGCGTCGCCTTGGCGCGGGCTTCGATGACCTGCGTCAGCACGGTCTTCTCCTGATTGGCGAAGCCCTTCACGGTGGCAACGAGATTGGGCACCAGGTCGGAGCGGCGCTTGTACTCGTTGAGAACCTGACTCCAGGATGCCTTTACCTGCTCGTCCTGTGTCGGAATCGTGTTGATCCCGCAACCGGATAGTCCGAGTGACAGAACAAGCACGGCACCAAACGCGGCAAGATAGCGCACAGGCGATCTGGACATGGGCAATCCCTCCTGAACCCGGCCCATAAATGGGGTGGTTTGCCGATGGGAGCAAGGGCCCCAAATGAGGGTGGTGGCCCATGGGCCACTAGGCTCGAACGGAAGCGATGGTGAGAACACAGGTCGCGGGGGTCACGGGAAGCCAAGGCGACGATTGGCGCGTTTTGCTTCCACCAGGTTCCGGGAAGCATCACGACATGGACGACCTTCCATCTTTCACGATCGGCCGACGACACGCGCCGGCCTATGCCGATTCGGGATGGGTCGGTTTTTCGTTTGTCGCTGCCGGAGGCCGGACGGCGCCCTGGGTGCTGAAAACCATCGTCACGCTCGGCGCGTTGAACCTGATCGTGTTCCTCGTCGAGGCTGTCCGAATCGGCGGTATTGCGCTTCGCGGCGGCTTTATCGGGGGGCGCTACTACGTGGCGATGTTCGGCCAGATGACCGAAGTGAGCCGCGACGTGTTCCTCTACAGCCTGATGCATTCGCTGGTCACGCTGTTCGGCGCGCTGGCCGCACTCGGATCGGCGATGATTTTGCGGGCAATGGAGCGGCGGTAGCGGGATAGCTGGAGCGGGCGAAGGGAATCGAACCCTCGTATGCAGCTTGGGAAGCTGCCACAATTTCTCCTTCGAAGTCGAACGTGCAAATTCCTTGGGGATCGCGAGCACAAGCGTTCCCCCGAATTTTGCTGTCACGACCCTAAAATTCCGATCCGATAATCGCCCGTCTACTGGCGTGGGCCGTTGATGGGCCCCTGGATCTGGCAATTGGGCTGTGGTGTGCACGGCGCGCGGGGCGCGTCGGGATCCACCGGGATCAGTCCGCCGAACAGCTTGTCAAGGTAGACCACAACGCGCGGCTGGTATTTCACTCGATTCACCTTGTCGTCTATGGAGCCCTCTACAGCGATGTCCGTCCGATAGCTGTTCGCTGTCGAGTTCTTGTAAGTCAGAATCATCGATTGGGCCGTGTCCGTGGTGGACCCCTGTTTGAGTGTGTAATCATTGCTCAGCCCAAGGGTCAGAGATGGGATGGGGGCGTTGACGCCAATCTTCAGACCGGCACTCTGCGAGGTCGCCACGATGTCTTCGACGGTTGCAGAGTAGGTCTGAGTGCTCTGAGTGGTGAGCGTGGCCTGTTCGCTGTTGATCTGCTTAAGGTCGATCGACTGCTCGTCGCCAGAGATGGGCGAAATTCCATAACCCTGCTCAGGAAGGAACAATGTGCCCCGCGCAGAAACGTCGGCAGACTGTCCCCAACCGTAGAAGGGATCGAGCACAGCCAGCGCATGGCAGTCGCGGGCATCCAGGATAACCTGCGCTCCACTTTCGGCGAGGATCGAAATCCCGCCCGAGAAGGGGCCGGGCCTAGAGTTAGCGCAGGCGTCGAGGTTGGCAATGGGCTCAGGGACGTAGTCAGGAAGCGTACTGTTGGAGGCAGCGATCAGCTGCACGTTAATTCTGCCGTAGAAGTCCCAAACCGCGAACTGAGGGTGGATCAGCACGACGACCTCGTCGCCCCAGTATGCTTCATTGGCTGGAGTTCCGCCGCTGCCGGGCACATTCGTGTTGTTGGCTGTTACCTTGGACGTCAACACATTCTGCACCTGGGTCATGTTTTGCAAATCGTGCTCGATCGACTGGCCGGTCTTGACCGTAGTCTTGTCGTCCCACTTCGTGTCGCTGCTGTTCGAGTAACCCAGGCTGAATATCTTCTGGACGCTGAACGTCACTCCGTTATCGTTGACGTCCTCGGCCCACTGATCGTTGCTGTTGCTATTGTCGATCTCAGTGGTGTCCCCGGCCGAAAGCGTGGTCGCAAATGTATTGGTAACGGTGTAGGACCCGTAGCTCGCGTTGCCCGGGGGCAGATAAACGATGGTCTGCGGCAGTGCCTTCAGCTGGAACATGAAAGCGGGAAGCACAACCAGACTGAAAGGGTTGGTACGCATTTCGAAATTACCGTTGCCGCACGCAGTGGATGGGCACGCCGAACCGAGATCGTTCGATCCCGTGTGGACATTCGTATAGTAGTAGATGAACCCCTTAACGTGGACGCGGATCGGAGTGTCGATCTGCTGCAGGTTTACCGGCAATGGCGTCGGAGCATTGATCGGATCGCGGTTCTGGATGACATACTCATCGACCTTCGCGCTGGCGACCTGATACCAGGCGCGCTGCAAGAACTTGGCATGCACGATGTCCGTTTCGGGCGGGCACCCGATTGCATCTTGGCCGATCAGCGTCGCGCCGGACCACGGCTGGGCCTCCTGAGCCGTAAGACAGGCCTCTAAGCCGACGGCTGCCGTGATGCCGATCGTTGGATATGCGGCCCGGACACCTGTCCGCGGGTCGTTGTAATAGTCGATGTCTGGGACGATCGGAAATTTAAAGACTATCGACGGATTCTGCGTCGCGATCACGGTCTTGGTGGAATTCACCGAGTTCACGTTCGGCGTGCTCACAATCCTCTCCGGTCCGCTGATGGTTTGCAGCTCGCTGGGACTCATGACGCTTTGCGGGTAGGCGAATGCAATCGGGTTCAGATTGACGACGGGGACATTCTGGAGATGCGCCGGGTTAACGTGAAGCGGAGACGTTTGAGCAGATGTCGCCGGCGAACTG
>DATIYG010000363.1:0-5923 GCA_035517755.1 Rhizomicrobium sp.
CAAGCTGCTGACGCTCTATCAGGTCCACTCGGCAGAGGCGGTCATCGTCACCGAGCCGTGGGAGATCGGCAAAGGTCCGCATGCCGATGCGATGGCGACGAATGTTCCCGGCCTCGCGCTCGGCATCCTCACGGCCGATTGTGCGCCGGTCCTGTTTGCCGATCCGCAGGCGCGCGTGATCGGCGCGGCGCACGCGGGGTGGAAGGGCGCCGTCTCGGGCGTCATCGAATCGGCCATCGCCGCGATGGAGCAGCTCGGCGCGGATCGAACGCGCATCGCCGCGGCTATCGGTCCATGCATCAGCCAGGCGAACTACGAAGTCGGACCCGAATTCCTCGCCCGCTTTCGCGATGCCGATCCGGCGAACGCCGGTTTCTTCATGCCGAGCGACAGGCCGGATCATTGGCGCTTCGATCTTCAGGGTTACGTCACGGCGCGCCTTGAGACCGCGGGAATCGCGCAGGTTGAGTCCATCAAGTCCTGCACCTATGCCGATGAGGCCTCCTTCTTCAGCTTCCGCCGCACCACGCACCGCGGCGAAAAGGACTACGGCCGCCAGCTTTCGGCGATTCTGTTGACGCGCTGATTCTCCTCTTTCCGCGCCGCAACACGCTTGCTAGAACCCGCGAACGTTCACCAAAGCGTCACGAAGGGCGAGGCCATGAGCGAGACCACCAACGGAACCCGCGGCATGAAGCTGCTCGCCGGCAACTCCAACCGCGAGCTGTCCGACAAGATCGGCGCCTATCTCAAGCTGCCATCGACCAAGGCGGTGGTGCGCCGCTTCGCCGACATGGAAGTGTTCGTCGAGATACAGGAGAACGTGCGCGGCGAGGACATGTTCGTCATCCAGTCGACGAGCTACCCCGCCAACGACAACATCATGGAGCTGCTGATCATCATCGATGCGCTGCGGCGGGCTTCCGCGCGGCGCATCACGGCGGTGATTCCCTATTTCGGTTACGCGCGGCAGGACCGCAAAGTCGGCCCGCGCACGCCGATCTCGGCCAAGCTGATCGCCAATCTGGTGACCGGCGCCGGTGCCCATCGCGTGCTGACCGTCGACCTCCACGCCGGCCAGATCCAGGGCTTCTTCGACATCCCCACCGACAACCTCTACGCCATGCCGGTGATCGTGCGCGACATCCACGATTATCTGGGCGGTGACAATCTGATGGTGGTTTCGCCGGACGTGGGCGGCGTGGTGCGCGCCCGAGCCCTGGCGAAGCGGCTGGGCGGCGATCTCGCCATCGTCGACAAGCGGCGCGAGCGGGCGGGCGATTCCGAAGTGATGAACATCATCGGCGATGTGCGCGGCCGCTCCTGCATCCTGATCGACGACATCATCGATTCCGGCGGCACCATCTGCAACGCCGCGCAGGCATTGCTGGAGAAGGGCGCGAAAGATGTTTGTGCCTACGCAACGCATGGCGTGCTCTCCGGCGGCGCCGTGGCGCGCGTGCAGGGCTCGCATCTGAAGTCGCTGGTGGTGACGGATTCGATCGCCGCCAGCGAAGAGATGGCGCGCTCGCCGAAGATCCGCCGCATTTCGATCGCGCCGCTGATCGGCGAAGCCATGCGCCGCATCAACAACGAAGAAAGCGTGTCGAGCCTGTTTGATTGATGCAGGTCCTCACAGCCATTGCTACTTTGGTAGCCCTTTGGCTAGCAGCCCGCCTCTTGTTGCTTCCGTATCGGCGATACCGCAGGCGAACGGTCAGTGGTCGGCAATGGCAAGAATACAAGTCCAGACTGCCGCAATGGGTGAAGCTGGCGGAGTTTGTCCTGAAGGTTGCCTTATGGCTTCCCATAGCAGGCATCGTTCTCATCTCGCTTGTTGCAATTCACAACGCAGCTTACCCAGCGGCGTCTGCTGCGGCGGGATGGCGGTTTGGAACAATGCTGTTCGCCAGCCTCTTCGCGGCGCTCGCCCCCGGTATGATACTCGCCAATTGCGTGAGCTGGATGGTTCCGCCAATGAGACGCGCCAATCTGCATGCCATGGAAGGATTCGAGACCTCGTCGTTTTCCAGCGCGAATGCCGGTTTGCTCAAATTTGGAGCGATAATTGTTCCACTATCTCTCGCACTTGGGACAGCAGACGCGCTGATTCATTGACAGCGGACGACTAGGGCGCCTCAGAAAAATTCCGGATGGGTCTGGGCGAGTTGCGCCTCGTAGGCGTTCCACTGCGCGACCACTGGCGCGGCGTTGCTGCCGGGAATCTCGCGGCCCATGTCGTAGAACAGCCAGGCGCGATCCGGCTGGAAGCTGAAGCGGAACGCGTCGCCGATATCCTTGTAGTAGCCGGCCATATAGGGATTGCCCTTGATGGCACTGACGAACAGCGGCAGCGCCGGTTCCACCTGACCCGACTCGACAAGACTGTTGGCAAGCCAATCGTCCAGCACATAGGCATTGGAAAGGTCATCGCGCTTCATGGCCCGCAACTCCTTGATCGCCTGTTCGAGTTCCTCCTTGCTATGAGGCGACAGGGCGCGCAAGACAATCGCCGCGCGCGGATCACGCTCCGCCATTTGGAAGACCTGCTTTAGCGAATGGCACTTCGCCGTGTCCGGGCATTCCAGCACCTGCTGGCCGAATTGCAGCGAGGCTTCGAGTGCATAGACCAATGCCTGGAACGGATTGGCGCCGACCGATTTCTCGATGGCCGCGCGGTAATCGTCGACGGTGCGATGGTCAGGCGCCTGCCCCGCCTTCGCCGCTGCCATCACCGGAATGAGCGGCGCGACCGAATCCGGAAGTGGGGGCAGCGCCGGCTTGTCGCCGGGACGCAGCGGGATCACCGCCCGCACGGGAACAGCCGATTGCAGCGTCCATTCGGAGGCCGGCTTCTTCCACATCGGCGGATTTTCGAAGGCGAGCCGCTGCGGCACAAATCCGCTGGCGCCGATGTCGTCGATGATGATGGGGTGCATCTGCGTCGCGTAACGCAGCATCTTTTTCAGCCGCGCGGCCTCGTCGGGTGTCATCACCTGTTTCGACGGCAGGTAGGAGGCAACCTCCTTGCCGCCATAAAGGAAGTGAACGCTGCCGTTCGGATCGGTGCGGCGGTCGATCGATGGCGTACTGTCCTGTGGGTCCATCACATGCAGCTCAGATTGCACCCAGAACGGATCCATCAGCGCTGCGCCTTGCGAGAGGTTCACGCCCTTGAGGAGCTGATGCTGCATGCGCCGGTTGAAGGTCTCCGCCACCAGCACGTCGACCAGCCCATAGAGCGACATGTTGGTGAAACTGTGCGCCTTGTCGTTGAGTGTGATGAGCCGGCGCAAGAGATAGTCGTAGATGACAAGCTCGCGGTCGCGCGTGACGATGGCGAAATCGGGCGCCAGATCGAGCGTGATCGTGCCGGGCTGGCTGCCGCCCTTCACATCGTAAGTCAGCTCGAGTGCGGGCTCGACGCGCGGCCGCGCCGCCAGGATGGCATCGGCGGAGGAAGCCGGCCCGATGCGCGGCGCCTCGGCCGCCTGCGCCACTGTCGACAACAGGACGCATGCCACTACGGCGCTGAACCTCATCCCCTGCTCCTTCGCTGCCCCGGAGGATGCTAGGCTAGGATGGGGCCAGTGGCGAGGCGGTTGTGCCTAAACACGATGACATCCGGAAGATTGCGCTCGGCTTCGATGGCGTGGCCGAGGTCGATCACTGGAACCGGCCGGCGTTCCGCACCGCACGGCGCATCTTCGCTGTCATCCGGCCCGATGGCCTGTGGCTGCACTTGCCGGAGGAGCGGAAGGAATTTCTCTTCGCCGCCGATGCGCAAGCTTTCGTGAAATACATGTGGGGCAAGCACGCGGAGATTCTCGTGCAGCCTGACCGCGTGACGAAGAAGGAGATCGCCGCGCTGTTGCGCGAGGCTTACGCGAATGCCTTGCCGCCGCCGAAAAAAGAGAGGGCGGCCAAGAAGCCGCCCTCCGGCAAACGCTCGAAGCGAACGGCCTAGAGCGGCAGCACCGCAATGATGTTGAAGGTCATCGGATCGACGATCACGATGTCATCCGCCGTCTCAAAATAGGAGTAACCCTCCCATCCCGGATAAATCGCAATGATCTCCGCCGGGACCGGCACGATCCGCACGGTTCGCGGCACAAACGCGCCGACGCCGATCCGGAAGGTCACATGCGTCAGGCGCGGACCGGGACGGCCGCGGAAGACTTTCTTGATCTTCGTCCGCTGCACTTCCGTGATGTTCGTGGTGTGGTTGCGGATCCGCGTGTTGGTCGTGTCGCGGATGTTGGTGTTGTTGTCGCCGCGATTGTTCATCCGGTCGCGATCGCGGTCGCGTGTCTCAAGACCGGGCTGGGCATTGCCGTTGATCATGCGGTCATTCGCGCCGCCGCTGGTCTGATTCGTGTTCTGCAGACCGCGGGAATTGGTGCGATCCTGCGCGCCCCCATCGCCACGGGCCTCGCCGGCGTCACCGGCCTTCATGTGAGCACTGGCCTTGTCGTTGCCGGCTCCGGCCGATCCCGACATGTCCTGTTGCGCCATTGCAGGCGCAGCGCCAAGCAATATGGCCGTGGCAGCGGCGGCCATCCAATACGTTCTCATTGTCTTCCGTCTCCCTAGTTCCAAAGAGAGCCCCGCCATCCGCCGGATTCGGCGGCTACCCCAGAAAACGAAGAACCGTGGAGGCGGGTTCCGGGTGGTTAACTTTCACTAGGATGAGGGCATTCCGGAACCGCGCGGCGGCCTTCACTTTCTTGCGAATTGCCTTTTGAACCCTTGGGAACTAGTTCCAAGGTTCGCCTTCCCGGAGATCGTCATGCGCCTGCCCGCCACAAGTTGCGTCCTTCTGCTCGCCTCGATGACAGCCGCTTTTGCGGCGCCAGGTCAGCGCATCGTGCTGCCCAAGGACGTGACGCCAATCCATTACGACATCGCGATCGCGCCGGACGCAGCGCACCTCGCGTTCAAGGGCACGGTGAAGATCGATCTCGACGTGAAGACGCCGACCAAGACGATCGTGCTCAACGCGGCGGATCTCCAGTTCGCGAAGGTTTCGTTGTCCGGCGAAACGGCAAGCCCGCGCGTGACGTTCGACACCAAGAACGAGCAGGCGACGCTGGCGTTCCCGAGCGCGGTGGGTGCGGGCAAGCACACGCTGACGATCGACTACACCGGCAAAATCAATCAGCACGCCGCAGGCCTGTTCGCGCTCGACTACGACACGGCGAAGGGAAAAAAGCGCGCGCTGTTCACGCAGTTCGAGAATTCCGACGCGCGCCGCTTCATCCCGAGCTGGGACGAGCCGGGCATCAAGTCGACCTTCACGCTGACTGCAACGGTCCCCGCCGACGAGATGGCGGTGTCGAACACGCCGGTCGCAATCACCGACAATCTGCCGAACAAGATGAAGGTCGCGCACTTTGCCCAGTCGCCGAAGATGTCGTCCTATCTGTTGTTCTTCGGGCTCGGCGATTTCGAGCGCGTCTCGCGGAAGGTGAACGGCGTCGATATCGGGGTCGTCCTCAAGCGCGGCGACACGGCGAAGGCGGCGTTCGCGCTCGATGCCGCGGCGCGCATCCTTCCCTATTATGAGGACTATTTCGGCGTGAAATATCCCCTGCCCAAGCTCGACCTCATCGGCGGTCCGGGCACCAGCCAGTTCTTCGGCGCGATGGAGAATTGGGGCGCGATCTTCTATTTCGAGCGCGACCTGGAGATCGATCCCAGACTCTCGACCGAGGCGGACCGCCGCGGCGTCTACACCACCATCGCCCACGAGATGGCCCATCAATGGTTCGGCGATCTCGTCACCATGGATTGGTGGGACGATATCTGGCTCAACGAAGGCTTCGCCTCGTGGATGGAGAACAAGGCGACGGATCATTTCCATCCCGAATGGCACATGTGGCTGGATTCCCAGGATGCCAAGGAACGGGCGATGCGCGTCGAC
>DATIYG010000364.1:0-4722 GCA_035517755.1 Rhizomicrobium sp.
CGGCGCGCCGGCATGCTTCACCGGCGGGATCGGCGGCGGCCATTTGGCGGGCAGCTTGCCGAAGGCGGTGGCGATCAGGCTTTGCAGAGTCGCCGCACTGGCATCGCCTGAGACGGAAATGCGCAAGCCGTTGCGCACCCAGTGCCCTTGCGCGAAGCCGCGAATGTCGTTGCGCGTGATGCGCGAAACCGAAGCCGCATCGCCGTTCACGGGATGGGCGTAAGGATGACCCTGGAAATAGGTGGCGAAGAACGCCTTCGCCGCCACGGTCGCCGGATCCTCGTTCTCCTGTGCGATGGAGGAAAGGATCTGCGTGCGCACGCGGCTGATCGCATCGGGATCGAAGCGCGGGTGGTTGAGCGCAAGGCCGAGAAGCTGGAACGCCTCCTTGGCATTTTCCGTCAATGTGACGAGCGAGATCACCAGATGGTCGCGTTGGGCCGCGAAGGAGAGCTTGATCGCGCGGTCGCTCAGCGCCCCCTGATAGGCCTGCGAATTGAGGCTCCCGGCGCCCTCATTGAGAAGGTCGGCGGTGAACGCTGCAAGACCCGCCTTGTCCTTCGGATCGTAGGCGGAACCAGCCGGCAAGGACGCGGTCAGGGCGATCATCGGCAGGGTGTGGTCTTCGACGTACCACACCTGCACGTTCTTCCCCATGTCGAGATTCTTGACGTTCACGGCATTGGCCGTGGCCGGCAGCACGAGTCCGGCGACCATCGCGGCGATACACAGAGCGCGCTTCATCGCTGCGCTCCTTGCGCCGGAGACAAATAGCCCGACACGGCGTCGCGGCGATTGAGGCTCCTTGCAGCGGCGTCCTTCACCTGTGCCGGCTGCACGGCGCGAATCCGGCTCGGCCACTGGTCGACATCGTCGGCGGTCAGACCGATCGCCAGCGCCTGCCCGTAGGCCGACGCCATCTCGTATTGATTGTCGCGGCGATAGATGGCGTCCGCCACAAGCTGCGTCTTGGCGCGCGTGAGCTCGGCGGGATTGGGCAGCGCAGTTGCCGCGTCCTTGAGGATCTCGTCCACGGCGTGCTCGACCTGATCGAGCCGCACGCCCGGGCGCGGGATCGCGTAGACGGAGAATTCACCGTCGTCGCGCGTGTAGCCGTCATAGGAAGCACCGGCATCGGACGCGAGCTTCTTCTCGACGACCAGCTTGCGATAGAGCGCGCTGGTGGAATCGCCGCCGATCAGCTGCGCCAGCGTCTCCAGTGCCTCGGCCTGGCCCGGCCTCGCCTCCGGGTAGCTCACCACGCGGTAGAGACGGAAGAAGAGCGGCACCTTCACGTCGGATCGCGCAACGTCGAGGCGCGTTTCGCCGAGGCGGGCGGGTTGCGCGAATTCCCAGCGCGGCACGAGCTCGCGCGCCGTGAGCTTGCCGTACTCGGCTTCCGCGGCCGCACGCACTTCGTCCGGTGTGACATCCCCGGCGATCACCAGTATGGCGTTGTTGGGTGCGTAATGGCGCTGATAGTACTCCTGCGCCGACGCGCGATCGATGTGGCGGATCTCGTCCGGCCAGCCGATCACCGGGCGGCCATAGGGATGGGAGAGATAAAGCGCGGCCTCCATCTGCTCGCGCATCAGCGATTGCGGATCGTTGTCGATGCGCATGCGCCGCTCCTCCATCACCACGTCGCGTTCGGTGCGGACATTGGCGTCGGAGAGATCGAGATTGGCGATACGGTCCGCCTCCAGACCCATGACGAGGCGCATGCGGTCCTTGGCGATCTGCTCATAGAAGGCGGTGTAGTCATGCGTCGTGAAGGCATTGTCCTCGCCGCCATTGCGCGCGACCGTCAGCGAGAAGGCATTGCCGGGATTGGCGGTCGTTCCGCGGAACATCATGTGTTCGAAGAAATGCGCCAGCCCGCCGATGCCGGGCGGATCGTCCACCGCGCCGACGCGATACCACAGCATCTGCGTGATCACCGGGGCACGATGATCGGGCACCACGATCACCTGCATGCCGTTCTGCAGCGCGAACTGGAATTCCTTCTGATCGGCGGGCTTGGGCAGCGGCACGGCATTCGCCCGCTGCGCGGCTTTCGCATGCTGCACGGCTTTCGGCGGCTGCGCAGGCGCAGCAGAACCGGCAGCCAACGCGGCCGCGATCAGCGCCCCTTGAATGAGGCGCCTAGAAGATGCCATCGAGCCAGCTGCCGCTGTCTTTCTTGATTTCGGGAGCAGGCGGTTCGGATGGCTTGGCATCCTTGCTGGCATCGATACGCGCCTTTTCGGCGTCCGCGTTCAGCGGCGCGTCGGAATTGTTGGTCGTGCCGCCGCCGAACAGCAGCTGATCGGTGAAGGTTTCGTCCGCACTCTGCATGTTGCGATTGTCGGCTGCGATCTGCTGACGGATGGAATTGTCGGAATTGGCAGCGCCCGCCTGCGCCAGCAGCATCTTTTCGCTTTCGCTATAATTGCCGTTGATGGTGTTGGCCACTGCGCTCGGGTCTTCGTTGCTGTAGAGCGCAGCTTCCGCCGAAATGGTCGGCGACACCTGATTGAGCGGTGCGGCGCCCGGCTTCGGCGGTTTCAGGTTGAAGTCCGGCGGGATGATCAGCGGCGCCTTGTTCACCACCGCGAACTCGTCCGGCGGTGCTTTGCTGATTCCCGCCGCATCGCGGATGCTGCTGCATCCTGCCAACGCAAGAGCCGCGAGCGACACCGCCACGCCTGCCGGCAAAACCTTACGCGCGTTACTCCACATCGCTTGCTCCCGGGGCTTCGTGCCGCTGTGCCGGTCCATGATGTTCCGGCCGCAGCAACGCATCGTACAACAGCGCGGCCACACCGAACGTGATGGCGCAGTCGGCGACGTTGAATACATACCAATCGTAGCTATGGACATAAAAGTGAAAAAAGTCGGCAACCTTGCCATAGATCAACCGGTCGATGAGGTTTCCGATGGCGCCGCCGATCACAAGGCCGAGACCTATGGCCAGCGCCCGGCGCCGGGTGTTCCACAGCCACCAGCCCAAGCCAGCCACGGCGGCCAGGGAAAAGAGGGCAAGAAGTGCGGTTCCCCAGCCGCCATGGGCCGGGAACAGCCCGTAGCTCACGCCCGGATTCCACACCATGACAAGGTTAAAGAAGGGCAGGACCGGCACGGCGGCGCCCGGCGCCATCTCCTTGAAGCCAAACCCGTAAAGCAGGATCAGCTTCGTCGCCTGGTCCAGCACCAGCGCGCCGCCTGCGCTCACCAGACCCCAATCGCGTGCCGAAAGCGGCGTCATGCCGCGGCTCCTTCCAATGCACCCACGGCGTCCGCGCAGCGGTTGCACAGATCGGGATGTTTCGGATTTTTCGTCACTTCCGGCAGGATCATCCAGCAGCGCGCGCACTTGTCGCCTTCGGCGTGATGGAACACGGCCGCAGCACCCGGGACGTCAGGCAAGGTGAAGGCGTCGGGCGGCGGGGCATGCGTCTGCACCACGGCGTGCGACGTGATCGCGATCTCGCCAAGATCGACAGTCTCGAACAACGCGGCATCCTCCCTTGAGACGAACAGGACCGGGCGCGCCTCGAGGCTGGCACCGATCACCTTATCCTTGCGCTTCAATTCCAATGCCCCGGTGACAACCCGGCGCAGTTCGCGGATGCGCTCCCATTTCTCGACCAGCGCCTCGTTGTGCCAGCTGCGCGGCGTTTCCGGGAATGTGTGCAGATGCACGCTTTCCTTGTCGCCGGGGAAGCGATCGAGCCAGGCCTCTTCCATCGTGAAGCAGAGGATCGGCGCGAACCATGTCACCACGCGGCGGAAGATGTCGTCGATGACGGTGCGAGCCGAGCGGCGGCGCACGCTGTCGGCGCGATCGCAATAGAGCGAATCTTTGCGGATGTCGAAATAGAAGGCGGACAGGTCGTTGGTGCAGAACGCGAACAGCGCCGTGAACACCCGGTTGAAATCGAACGCGGCGTAGCTCTCATGCACCAGCGTATCGAGTTCGGCCAGCCGCGCCAGCATATAGCGCTCGAGTTCCGGCATCCTGTCGTGGCCGATGCGTTCCTTCTCCGTGAACCCCGCAAGGTTTGCCAGCATGAAGCGGATCGTGTTGCGCAGGCGGCGGTAGGATTCGACGTTCGCCTTGATGATGTCCTGGCCGATGCGCAGGTCTTCGGTGAAGTCGGAACTCGCCGCCCACAGGCGCAGGATGTCGGCGCCGTTCTTGTCGGCGATCACCTGCGGGGCGAGCGTGTTGCCCAGCGACTTCGACATCTTGTAGCCCTGATCGTCGAGCACGAAGCCGTGTGTCAGCACCGCCTTGTACGGTGCGCGTCCGCGCGTGCCGCAGGACTCCAGCAGCGACGACTGAAACCAGCCGCGGTGCTGGTCCGATCCTTCGAGATAGAGATCGGCCTGATCGGCGCGCGGCCAGGTGGGATCGACCGGCTCTTCGAACGTGAACACGTGCGTCGAGCCAGAATCGAACCACACATCGAGAATGTCGGTGACCTGCTCGTAATCGCCGGCAGGAAGATTGCCGAGAAAGCGCTGCGGCGGCGAGGTGAACCACGCGTCCGCACCTTCCTTCTCAAATGCCTCGTTGATGCGCGCGTTCACGGCCGCATCATTCAGCACCTCGCCCGTCTTCTTGTTGACGAAGATGGCGAGCGGCACGCCCCAGGCACGCTGGCGCGACAGCACCCAGTCTGGCCGTCCCTCCACCATCGAGCCGATGCGGTTCTGGCCTTGTGCCGGAATCCATGT
>DATIYG010000365.1:0-3345 GCA_035517755.1 Rhizomicrobium sp.
CGGACTGTTCGGTGTCGTTCTCAAGCCCATTCCACACAAGGCGCTGGCCGCCTTCTTCGACAGCCTCAGCCTGTTCGGCATGGGATTTTCCTGGGGTGGGTACGAGAGTCTGATCGTCCCTGCCAAGCTTCACCGCACCGCCAAACCCTTTGCGGCGGATGGCCCGGTCATCCGCATCCACGCCGGTCTTGAAGATGCCGGCGACCTTATCTCCGATCTGGAAAGCGGTTTCGCCCAAATGAAGGCCGCGCTGTGAGCGAAACGCTTGCGCATGCCGATTTCCTCGCGGCAGTTCAATTCAACGATCACGGCCTCGTGCCGGCCGTCGCGCAGGATCACAAATCCGGCGCCGTGCTCATGCTCGCCTGGATGAACCGCGAGGCCTTGGAGAAAACGCTGGAGACCGGCGACGTCACCTACTGGTCGCGCTCGCGAAAGTCGCTGTGGCGCAAAGGCGAGACCTCAGGTCACACGCAAAAGCTGATCGAAGCCTGGCTCGATTGCGACGGCGATGCGCTGCTGCTCAAGGTCGAGCAGACCGGGCCCGCTTGTCATACCGGCTCTCCGGTATGTTTTTTCCGTCGATATTCACGTTGATGATCAGCTTGCCGTTGCGCTCGCGCGGATCGAGATTCATCGGCCAGGCGTGGATGAAGACCACCACGAAAACGCCCGCCAGCGCACCCATCAGAAGTCCGAGCGGATAATTGTTCTCGACGATCAGCAGGCTCGCTGCCGCCCCGGCCAGCGCGGCAAGGATCAGCGTCCCTCGATGGCCGCGCATCCATTCTCTGCGTCGCATGGGCACCCCCATCTCTGCTGCTATTCAAATATAGCGCGAAGATGCGCGTTCAAGAACTTGGCCGTCGGATCCAATTTGCGCCGCAGTGCCCGAAAAGCGCCATATTGCGGGTAAAGCGATTCCAGTTCGGCGGCGCTGCGTGTGTGACGTTTTCCCCAATGCGGCCTGCCTTTGTAGCGGCGGAAGATGGCCTCGCAGGTTTCGAACAGCGGGCGGGTATCGACACGGCGATATTGATGGACCGCGATGGTCGCGCTGTCGCGCCCGTAAAACGGGCTCATCCACACGTCGTCCGCCGCGACCGTGCGGAACTCGATGGGAAAGCCCGTGTTGATCCTGCGGCCGCGAATGGCGGCGACGATCTCCTTCAGGCAATCGGGGCCCTTCTCGCGCGGCACGGCATATTCCATTTCGTTGAAACGAACGGTGCGCGGACTCGGGAAGGCTTCATGGCTCCAGCGCACGCGTCCGGTTCCCGGCATGAGCTGCGAAAACAGCCGGTGCGCCGGCTTCAGCAGGAACGGCGCGAACGGCAGCACTTCGTTGATCAGGGCGAAGGTCTGCTGGTCGGCGCTGCCCTTGTCGCCGCGCTCGCGCATGGCTTCGGCGCTGCGCGGTTCGGGTGCGGCATCGTCCGTTTCGTTGAGTGACTTGCACACCGCACGATCGGAATAGGGAAACCAGAAGAATTCGAAATGCCGGTTGTTGGCGACCAGGCTGTCGAGTCGCCCGAACAGGTCGTCGATCGGCAGCAGGAAGTCCTTCTCGATGAGCTTGTAGGCCGGCCGCGCATGCATCGCGATCTCGGTCATCACGCCGAGGGTGCCAAGCGAGCATCGCCCGGCCTCGAACACGTCCGCATTTTCCGAAGGCGAACATTCCAGCACGAGCCCGTCGGCGAGGATGAGACGGAAGCCAGCGACCTCGGCGGAAAAGCTCTTCAGCGTCGCACCGGTCCCGTGGGTGCCCGTGCCGACAACGCCGCCCAAGGTCTGGCGATCGATATCGCCCATGTTCTTGAGGCCAAGCCCCTGCCCGTGAAGTTCCGGGCCGACCGCCCACAGCGGAGTCGCGGCGCCGAAGCGTGCCGTTTGTCGCTCGCGATCGGCTGACTTCAATCCGGTGAAGGCAGCGAGGTCGATCAGCGTGCCATCCGTGCCCGCGACCGGCGTGAAGGAATGTCCGGTGCCCGGCGCGCGAACGCCACCGTCTGCATTGCGAATGGCGGCAGCGAGCTCGACTTCGTCCTTGGGGGCGATCACGCGCTTGGGTTTGCAGGTGACGCCCCCGGACCAGTTGCTCCACTTCCCGCCGACAAGCCGCATCGTGCGATCCCTGATGAATCAGGCGCGCGGTTTTAGCGAAGGATGAGCCGCCGTCAATTCGGCGTCTTATGACGCGTCGGCCGGCTGTGTTTGGTGCTTGAAGGGAGCGACGAGGCCGCGGCGCCAGCCAATGGGCTCAGGCGCTTCGGCTCACCTGTTGCCGTGGCTGCGGCCGATGCGGCGATTTGTGCATCCTCAGGCGGCAACGGCTGATCGGGATGGGCAGCACGATAGCTGACATCGGCGGTGGAGGGGCGTCCCGCATCATCGGCAAGGGCAGCAGAACATCCCAGCAAGGAAGCCAGCAGAACGAGGCGGAGAAAATGCATGATAAATTCGTGCCAAGCGTCGGAAACAAAACGGCCCGGAACGCCGCGGGTTTCATGTTTCGGGTCTCACTGAACGACTGGCTTACAGATTGGCAATCACCTGTTGCAGCAGGTCTACGGTTCATCTTCGGTTCAGGAAGTCCGCCACACTCTTGCCGCAAGCTCGCCACCCCCATCGGCGAGAAGCGTTACCCCTTTGAAACGAGGAACGTGTGATCATGCGTAAATTTCAGACGACCATTTTGGCGGGGACGTCGCTGCTGTTGCTTGCAGCCTGCGCGACCACGCCGACGGGCCCGATGATTCCGGTCGCGCCCGGCCCCAACAAATCCGCCGATGCGTTTGCCGCCGACGATGCTGCCTGTCAGCAATTCGCGGCGAACAGCGTCCAGGGACATGTGCAGGGGGCGAACAATCACCAAGTCGTCAACGGCGTCCTCGGCGCAGCACTCGGTGCCGGGATCGGTGCGGCCGTGGCCCACACGCCAGCGACAGGTGCCGCCATCGGCGCGGGCGCCGGAGGACTGCTCGGCACCGCGGCTAGTGCCGGCTGGGACCAGGGAGCGATCCAGCGCCACTACGACATGGCCTATGCCGGATGCATGAGCTCGCGCGGCAATCAGGTCGCCGGCGGTCCGCCGATGCGTCCGCATCATCCACGCTGGTACTATCGCCACGGCTATGCGCCGCCGCCGCCTCCGGGCTATGGGCCGGGCTACGATCAGCCGCCGCCACCGCCACCGAACGACGGCGACGATCAGGGCCCGCCTCCCCCGCCGCCTTCGGGAAATTGAGGGCCACAAAGACAAACGCCGGTGCTCGCGAGGCACCGGCGTTCTTCATTTGGCGGGCCGTTCAGGACAAAACTGCGAACTCTGTCGGCTTGCCG
>DATIYG010000366.1:0-2544 GCA_035517755.1 Rhizomicrobium sp.
GGCGCGATCAGCACGCGATCCTCGAGTCCGTCCGCCGCGATGGCCGTGCGCAGTTCGGCCACGTAATCGTCGCGGCCTTGCGCATCGCCGAGCAGAACAGCACGCACGTTGCCCAGCTTCGCGGTTCGGCGAAGCTCCGCCAGCGCCGCGATGAGAACCAGCTGGCCCTTCCAGCGCGTCAGACGCCCGGGCAGCAGCACCACAACATCGCCATCCTTTGCACGCCACGCGGCCCGCATCGCGCGAACACGATCCGCACCCACCTTTGGCGGATCGAACTCGGCAAAGTCGACACCGCGCGGCACCACGTGAATCTTGTCGCGCGCGATGCCGTGCTCTTCGACGATGTGATCGGCCGTCCATTGCGAATTCGCAATGATGGCATCGCTGCGCACCATGATGGAGTTGTAGAAGCGCTTGAGCGCATTGGAGGCATTGTAGATGCCATGATAGGTGGTCACGAACGGCACCTTCACCAGCCAGGCAGCGACGAAGGCGCTCCACGCCGGCGCGCGCGAGCGCGCGTGGATGACCTTGACGTTGTGATCGATGGCGACGGTGCCAATCCGCAGCGCATTGCCGAGCATCCTGTGCGGCGCCTTGGAATCGAGCGGCAGATGCACGATCTCTCCGCCGGCGGATTCAAGCTGCGGCTCGAGCCGTCCGCCTTTCGTGGCGACGAGCGCGCCGAGGCCTGCATGCGTCAGCGCGCGGGCGATGTCGATGGTCGTACGCTCCGCGCCGCCCGCATCGAGTGCGGGAATGATCTGCAGAACGGCAGGGCCGGTTGTGATCGCGGACGAGATGGACCAAGCTCTCCTAATTCGGCGGGACCATGACGGATTTCTCCCGCCCCCGAAACCCCTGCGATGATGGCCATTCGTCCATGTCATTAATGTTTGTTGCTTTGCTGGCGGCCTCGACGAGCCATTCTGCCGTATCGGCGCTCGATTCGCACGCTCTGTCCGGCCGGACCCGTTACGAGCGTTGCGTCCAGCTGGTGCAGCGCAGTCCCGGCGAGGCGCTGAATGCGGCATTGGCGTGGCAGGGGAGCGGCGGAAATGTCGGTGCCGAGCATTGCGCCGCACTCGCGCTGGTGGCGCTCAAGCGCTATCCGGAAGCGGCGCGGACGCTCGACGAACTCGGTCATCAGAATTTCGGCGGTGCCAGCGAGCGCGCCAGCATCTTCGATCAGGCCGGCAACGCGTGGCTCCTGGCGGGCCAGGGAACGAACGCGATGCAATCGTTCACGTCGGCGCTCGCCTTGTCGCCGCGCGATCCCGACATCATCGCCGATCACGCGCGCGCCGCGGCCATGCTGGGCGACTGGTTCGCCGCCGAGCACGATCTTTCCGCGGCGCTGGCGATCGATCCCTATCGCGCCGACATGCTGGTGCTCAGAGCTTCGGCGCGGCATGCGCTGGGACGCATGGCCGATGCGCGCGCCGATCTGGAAGCGGCGTTGCGGATCGTGCCGAACTATCCGGATGCGCTGGTTTCGCGTGGCGCGCTGAAACTGGAAACCGGCGATGCGAACGGCGCGCGCGCCGACTGGCAGACCGTCGTCACGCGTGTGCCCGGCAGTGCGGCAGGCGAGGAAGCGCGCCAGCGCCTCAGCCAGATGGCGCCGGCGAAGTAATGGAATGTGGCGACCAGCTTCGCCGCTCCATTCTCTCGGAAAGTTGGTCAGCCAGTTCCTGCCAGCCTTCGGCGATCTTCTGGAATGAGGCATGCGCTCTGGCATCCATGGCGGTGCGCGCCAGCCTCCGCGCGTCCGCCGCCTGGCTGAGACATTCGGCAATGCGCCGCTCAGCCGACTCCTGCTCTGTCACCGGATTGAACCTCTGTTCCCACCCCCGCTGAGAGTCCTACCGGAGTGCAAAAAATCGGCAAAGATCGCGCAATCAATTTGTCTTGTTTTCCATCTTTTCGTCGTGAGTAACCCGCCGCTCTGTGCTTTCAGACCGGCATCGCTGCCCATTCAGCGCGCACATCGGCATCCGTTTCCAGTGAACGATGCTTCGTGGCGAGCGCGTGAAATGCGTTGGCATCGAGGAGCCGCGACAGCGCCCACACGGCCATGGCGCGCACCAGCGGCGACGGATCGCCGAGAAGCCGTTCGGCAATCGTAACCAGCGACGCGTTCCCCGAATTACCGATGGCGATCAGCACATTGCGAACGAAGCGGTCGCGCCCGATGCGCTTGATGGGCGAACCGCGGAACAGCGCGCGGAAATCCGCATCGTTCAGTTGTGCGAGTTCCGCCAGCATCGGTTGCGCCAGTTCGGAGCGCGCGTGGAATTTCGCTTCGCGCGCCGCGCTGGCGAACTTGTTCCACGGACAGACGGCGAGGCAATCGTCGCAGCCATAGATGCGGTTGCCCATGGGTTCGCGGAATTCGCGCGGGATATGCCCCTTGTGCTCGATGGTGAGGTAGGAGATGCAGCGCCGCGCATCCAGCTGATAGGGCGCGGTGAAGGCCGCGGTGGGACACACATCGAGACATCGCGAACACGCGCCGCAATGATCATGCTCCGGATCGTC
>DATIYG010000367.1:0-2898 GCA_035517755.1 Rhizomicrobium sp.
AGCGCTACCGCGTCGGTTTCGCCGGATCGGACACCGTGTTCATGTCGTATTTCGGCTGGCTGCCGCAGCAGGATATTTTCATGTACGTCGTCGGCAACAATGGCTGGGACAATGTGAAGCCGGTGATTTCGACCGTGCTGCACGCCGCCTATCATGTCGCCGGCATCACGCCCGCCATGATGCAGCCGGAGAAGAAGTAGTTCATCCTTCGTGGCGCCGCTTGCGCGGCGCACCTCAGGATGACGGAATTCGTGATGCTGCTGGCGCAGAGCTCCACAGGATGACGGAATGCTCGTCATGCTGAGGTGCATGCGAAGCATGCCACGAAGCATGCCTTCAGCGAGCCGGCGCGTCCTCGACTTCCGGGTCGCGGTACTGCGCCACTTCCTCTCCGAGATATTTGTTGTTCTCGATGCGGATGCGCGCCGCCTCGTTGTCGTAGAGGAACGGCAGGAAGGCGTAGCGCTTCCCCTTCGTCACAGGCGACACCATGTGCAAGAGCGAGCAGGAGAACACCACGGCGCATCCCGCCGGCATCTTGAATCGCTGCCCGCCATATTCCGGGAACGAGAGCTCGCCGCCTTCGAAATCGTCGTTGAGATTGACGGATACGGCGAAGCGCCGGTGCGCCGTGCCTTTGGTCGTGTTGTCGCGGTGAGGACGGAAGTGGCCGCTATCCTCCGCCAGATAGCAGGCGACGATGTAGCGCTCCATCCGCGTGACGTTGAACTGCGCCACCTTCCTGATCTCGGGCACGATGCGCCGCTCGACGCGCGTTTGCAGCAGGCGGATGAGATCGTGATCCTCGATGTTCACGTCGCGGCGGCGCTTGTGGGCGGCATCGCGCACCACCACCGTCTTGCCGTCCACTTCGCGCATGAAGCCGGATTCTTCGCCGCCCTGCGCCTCGTAGAGATCGATCAGCCGCTTGCACAGTTCCGGCTCGAATGTGTTCGCCAGCACCATCACTGGTGCAGGAATGGGGAAGCCGGCGTGGCGTCCCGGCGGCGGCAGGGCCTTCAGATAGTCGAACAGGGCCTTGCGCTCCGCGCCGTCGGCCGTGAGCGGGAAGACGCGCAGCACGCGCATGGCGGGATCGAGCACCATCCAGAAACGCCGCGCCGCCACCTTCGCATCGCCAGCCGCTTCGATTGGCACGACGCCATAGGCGCGGCAGATGCGGAAATCGAAATCCCAGAAGAAGCGGATGCCGGGCAGGGCATCGCTCACGCGTTCCTTCTTCTCATCGTCTGGATCGATGCTGACGCCGTAGAAACTGGCGTGTGTGTCGTCGAACAGGGCGCGCTCCGCCGCCACGGCCTTCAGCGCGTCCTGTGCCGCCTTGTCGGCCGCCGAGAGGAAGAAGCAGAGCACCATGTAGCGCCCCGCCCCGGAATCGAACACGAAGGTCGGGTTGCTCGGCGTGCGCTGGGCGAAGGTGGGCGCCGGATCGCCGGGCGATAGCGCGATATAGCGGAGTTGCTGGTCGGACATGGCGAAACCTTAGCCGCCGCGCGGGCATCGCTCAATCTGACCGAGGTTGCCGGGAGGGGGCGTTCGCGATAGACGGGCGCCGAACGATGAAGGAATGGCCATGAAATCCCGCTGGTCCGACGCCGAAGCCAAGGATTATGTCGCGCGCTATGCCGCAAAAGGCGTGGGCGAAGACCTGGCGCTGCGCGTCTACACCACGCGGCTGCTGGGTGGCGATCCCAAGCTCGTGCTGCACGGCGGCGGCAACACATCCGTGAAGACGCGGATGCGCGACCAGCTTGGCGATGAGACGGATGTCATCTGCATCAAGGGCTCCGGCTGGGACATGGGCAACATCGAGCCCGCCGGATTGCCGGCCGTGCGGCTGGAGCCGCTGCGCCGCCTGCGCACGCTCGACAAGCTTTCCGACGAGGACATGGTGAATTTCCAGCGCATCAATCTGCTGGATTCATCTGCGCCGAATCCCAGCGTAGAGACTCTGCTGCACGCCTTCCTGCCCCACACATTCATCGACCACACGCATTCCACCGCCATCCTGGCGCTGACCGACCAGCCGGACGGCGAGGCGCTGGCGCGCGACGTGTTCGGCAAGCGCGTGGCCTATGTGCCCTACACCATCCCGGGCTTCGCGCTGGCGAAGAGCGTGGCCGACGTGTTCGACCGCAATCCGGATGTAGAAGGCGCGATCCTGCTCAAGCACGGCATATTCACCTTCGCCGACGACGCGCGCACCGCCTACGAGCGCATGATCGAATTCGTGACGTTGGCCGAGGAGCGGCTGGCGCGAAACCGCAAACCGCTTGTTCAGGTGAAGCTGCCCGAAAAGCTCGCGCGCACCGCGGACATCGCGCCCATCCTGCGCGGCGCTTGCACCATTTCGCGCGACGACATGGCGGGAACGGCGAAGCGGCAGATCCTCTGCTTCCGCACCAGCGCACCAATTCTCGAATACGTGAACGGCGCGGAGCTGTCGCGCTACGCGAACCAGGGCGTTGTCACGCCGGATCACACCATCCGCACCAAGAACTGGCCGCTGATCGTGCCGGCGCCGGAAGCGGGCAAGCTCGATGCGTGGAAAGGTGAGGTTGAGAAAGCGGTCGCCGGTTATGTGGCGCGCTACCACGACTATTTCGCGCGCAACAACGAGCGTGCCAAACCGAAGAAAAAAGAACTCGATCCGCTTCCCCGCGTGATCCTTGTGCCCGGCAAGGGATTGTTCGGCCTCGGCGCCACCGCCAAGGACGCCGCCATCGCCGCCGACATCGCGGAAAACACGGTCGAGGTCATCACCGATGCGGAAGCCATCGGCCGCTACGAGCCGATCCCCGAAGCTGACCAGTTCGATGTCGAATACTGGTCGCTCGAGCAGGCGAAGCTCGGCAAAGCGGCCGAGAAGGTTTTGGC
>DATIYG010000368.1:0-3493 GCA_035517755.1 Rhizomicrobium sp.
CGAACGCGCCTGGGCCGAGGATGTGAAAAACCAGCGCGCCGAATGGGACGCGAAAAAGCGCGCCTTCAAGGACAAGATCCGTTCTGCCGTTCTCGAGGCTGCCGGCGACAGGGACAATTGGCGCCGCCATTCCTGGGGCTACTCCTGGCGGCCGCCGTTCTGGCCGGTGGGCGCGTTCGGGCTCGGCCTCGTGGGACTGATCCTCGCCGTTCCCATTCTCGTCATCGTAATTCTCATCGCGCTGATCTCGGCCGCGATCAGCGCACCGCTCGCGGTGCTCGCCATTCTCGGCATGCTGATCTTCGTCTCGATCGCGCATCATCGTCATCATCACGGCCACTACGCCGGGCGCTATCGCTACTACACCGACAGCGATATCGAGACGCCTCCGCGGTCTCAGCGTGCGCGGAAGCCTTCGAGCAATGGCGAGACCATCGTCCCGCCGCCTCCGGCCGAGGAGCATTGATCATGCGCGGCAGCCGGCACAGCCGCTTTCATGGCGTCGCCGCGGAAGCCATGCGCGCCGCCGCCGACGCAATGGAGAGCGGCGAACGCACCACCACGCGCGTGCAGCTCGAAATGCCGCCGCAGGCGATGGATCGCCTCACCAGACTGAAGGAGAAGACGGAAGCGTCGTCCTACGCCGAAGTCATCCGCAATGCGCTGCGTGTGTTCGAGGCGCTGATGGACGAGCACGAGAAGGGCGCCGAATTCCAGCTCAGGCAGCCGGACGGACAGGTGGTGAGTTACCGGATCTTTGTGTGATGCAATCGGGGCCAGAGTGGAATCTCTGGCCCCGATGTCTTACAAGCGTCTAGTAGGGCGGGTTGACGACGACGTAGCCATTCCCCGACGGCTGATACCAGGCGCCATTGCAGCTATAGTACGTGGCGCCACCGTAGTAGGTGCTCGAACACGCTGACGGCAATGTGTAGACGGTCGAACCGATCGCCGCGGCTGTCACCGCCGCACCGACCGCAGCACCGGCCGCAGCAGCACCCCAACCCCAGCCGCCATTGTGCCAATGGCCGTTGTTCCAGTAGCCACCGCCGTGCCAATGGCCGTTGCCGTTCCAGTTGCGGTTCACATTGACGTTGCGGTTGTAGTTCACATTGCGGTTGAAGTTGCCGTTGCGGTTGAAGTTGCCGTTCGCCATGCGGTTGCCGGCATATCCGCGATTGCCCATTCCGCCTCGGTTGTAACCGGCATTGCGCATGCCACCGCCGCCGCCGCGATAACCACCGCCGGCGCGCGCTCCGCCGCCGCGACTCATTCCGCCGCCGCGGCCTCCTCCGCCACCGCGTGCACCACGCGCATCGGCGGAGATGTCCACCACCGTCGACACGGCGAAGATTCCGGCAAGCGCCGAAGCGAATAGACTTGCACGGCTTATCGTTTGTTTTCTCATGTCAGCCTCCTTCCGGGCCAATTAGCCCCCCCACAAGGCTTGAGCCTTTCGGCTAGACCGACAGAATGTTTGGCAACCCACGGCCGCTCAATTGGGCTTTCGCCCATGCGACATGGCAGATGATGCGTTTGATCGCGTCGTGATGACGGATGATTCTATTGCGACGGCGGCGCGTTCTGACGTTCGACTAGGCAGAGTGGCGGCATATCTGGACGCGCATGGCGCGCAGGCCGCCGAGGCCATGTTGCTTGTACGCAGTCTGCCAGGAAAACAATTCATCAGCCGAGAGATTGTACTGCTCGCAGGCCTCCGCGAAGCTCATCTCACCTTTGCGAATCGCGTCGATCACTTCGGCCTTGCGGCGCGCGACCCAGCGCAGCGCCTTTGAAGAACCAGTGGCAGGGTTTGTCATGACGGGACTCCATCCCCCCGTTCAAGCCAGCCCTTCCTTTCGACGAGAGTTATCCTTCCGTAAATCGGTTAAAGAGGCATGAAAGTCCTCAGGCGAGCGTACGCACGAGCCGATCACGAATGATTGCTTCGGCCTCACGTGTGATGCGCGCCACCAGATCCTTGCAGGTCGGGATGTCGTGGATCAGCGCCTGGGTTTCGCCGGCCGACCAGATGCCGGCATCCATCTCGCCCTTGTCGAGAACGGCCGCGCCGCGCACGCCTGCCACCAGATCCTTCACATCGGCGAAGGTGGCGTTGCCGCGCTTCTCGATGGCGACCACCTCGTCGCTGATGGCGTTCTTCGCCACGCGCGCGGTGTTGTGCAGCGTTCGGAAGATGAGATTGGTGGCGCGCTCGTCGTTCGCCACGATCTGCTTTTTCACATTCTCATGGATCGGCGCTTCCACCGTCGCCATGAATCGCGTGCCCATGTTGACGCCGTCGCAGCCGAGCGCCAGCGCCGCAACCAGCCCACGCGCATCGGCAATGCCGCCGCTTGCGATGATCGGAATGGTGACCTTGTCGGCTGTCGCGGGAAACAGGATGAGCCCGCCGACATCGTCCTCGCCGGGATGACCGGCGCACTCGAAGCCGTCGATCGACACCACATCCACGCCGATCGATTGCGCCTTCACCGCGTGGCGCACGCTGGTGCATTTGTGGATCACCTTCACGCCGGCTTCCTTGAAGCGCGGCAGATGCGGCTGCGGGTTGTTTCCCGCCGTCTCCACCACCTTGATGCCGGCCGAGATGATGGCCTCGCGATATTCGTCATAGGGAATCGGCACGATGGACGGCAGGATGGTGAGGTTCACGCCGAACGGCTTGTCCGTCATGTCGCGGCAACGCTGCACTTCCTTGTAGAGCGCATCCGGCGGACCGGCGGAGTGCGCGGTGATGAAGCCAAGCGCGCCGGCGTTGGCCACGGCGCCGATCAGTTCGGCGCGGCCCACGCGGGTCATGCCGCCGCAGGTGATCGGCGCCGCGACGCCGAACATGTCCGTGAAACGTGTCTTCAACATGGAATACCCCAATTTCTCGAATAGCGATCAGGGCAAGGCTAGCGCGGAATCAGCGATCCACAAACGGGTCGCGGACGAGGATGGTGTCCTCGCGCTCCGGGCTGGTGGAGAGCAGGGCGACCGTGGCGCCGATCAGCTCCTCGACCCGGCGAACATATTTCACGGCCTCGGCGGGAAGATCGGCCCAGGACCGTGCGCCGCGCGTGGATTCCGTCCAGCCTTCGATGGTTTCGTAGATGGGCGCTAGCCGCGCCTGCTCATTGGCATCGGCCGGCAGGTAATCGATCTGGCGGCCGTCCAGCGTGTAGCCGGTGCACAGCTTGATCTCGTCGAAACCGTCCAGCACGTCGAGCTTGGTGAGCGCGATGCCGTCGACGCCGCCGGTGATGACGGTCTGCTTGACCAGCACGGCATCGAACCAGCCGCAGCGGCGCTTGCGGCCGGTGACCGTGCCGAACTCCGCGCCGCGCGTGCCGAGGGTATCGCCGATGGCGTCGGTCAATTCGGTGGGAAAGGGTCCTTCGCCGACGCGTGTCGTGTAGGCCTTCACGATGCCCAGCACATAGCCGATGTCGCGCGGGCTGATGCCGGCGCCGGCGGCCGCCTGTCC
>DATIYG010000369.1:0-7525 GCA_035517755.1 Rhizomicrobium sp.
CTTTTCCTCGGAATCGCTGAAGGCGTTCAGTCCGATGTGGATTTGGCCCTTGCCGAACGGCGGCTCCCAATTCTTCGGATCGTTGACACCTTCGTCCCGGAGCTGTCTGGCACGCGCCGCCATCCCTTCGCGGAACGCCTCGGGGAAGCTTTGCAGCGAAGCCTGCGGAACGCCGAGCGCCTCCAAGCCCGCAAAACTGATTGCAACCGACAGCCACGCACTAGCGGGCATCCACCAGTTCGCGGCGGAGTCGACATGCGGTATCAGCCGGCGGAGCAACTCGCGGCCCGCCTGAGCATTGTCGACGCGCAAGGCCACGTGAGATCCGAAGTAGGGCGCCGGCCTCAGGCGCAGCACGGTCGCCTGGATCTCGTGCAAGTCGAGTGTCGGCTCGCGTGTCGAAGAGTTCTTGCCGACAATATCCGTGATGGACATCGTGCCACCATCCTTTCAGGTTCCCCTTCCGGACCGCGCAGTGCCGTTTCAGGAACGGTATTCTCAAGCCGCCAGCCATTCGGGTTTGTTCGAACCTCGCGGCACGAGCACAGTTCTGAAGGAGCCGGGGGTCCGCGACAGGACCACTTGGTCGGTAAGTCCCTGATATGTGCCCAACGGCGTCTCCGCGGTGAACAGATCGGGAGCAACGTACGCGTGCTCGTCGGAAGACCCGGCCGTCGCCTGGGCGTAGGCCTTGTCGAAAATGCCTAGCGAAAGCAGCCACAGCACCGTGCGCGTCAGAGAGACCGTGACTCGATAGCTGCCACCTTCGACTGCACGCCGGCGCAGCGCGGCAAGAATACCTACTGTGCCAAACCAGCCGACCACATTGTCACAGATAGGGATGATCGGCGGCGACTTGGGATGCGTAGGCGTGCCTTCAGTGCAGAACAGCCCGGTGACGGCTGCACCGGTTTCATCAAACCCGGTGCGATCCTTCCACGGGCCTTTGTCGCCGTACGCAACGACATGAGCGTGGATCAGCCCCGGTCTCTTTGCGCAGAGTTCTTCGGCATCGAGGCCGTCCCGCTCCAGATAGCCCGGGCGTCTATTGGCGAAGAACACGTCAGCATCCTTCAGCAGGCGATCGAACTTTGCGAGATCGTCTTTGGAGTGGTCGAGTATGGTTTGACGCATCCCAACCTGGACGTCCCAGACAAACGACTCGATCTCGGTATCGCCGGGCCGCCAGATGTTGAGGACATCGGCTCCGTAGCAAGCGAGATCTCTGCCGATGCAGGCTCCGGCAATCACATGCCCCATTCCGAATGCACGAATGCCATCCAACGGGCTCTTTCCATCCTTCTTCAAAGGGACTGGCTCACTTTCACCGATCTTCTCCACCGTGATCAGCGGCATCATGGAAAGCACTTCGGTGTATTGAAGCTCATTGCGGAACTCCTCGAAGGTGCGCACCTTGGCGAAAGGAAGCCCGGCCTCGGCCGCCGCGTTCTCCAAATCATCTGCTTGCCACTGCAGAATGGCATTCCGTACGGAATCCGCGCTGGCGCCGCACTTGAGGAGGCTGAGGGCGCGAGCAGCTAGCTTGGGGTAAATATTTATAGCCACGACATGCCGCGCGTCGCGTGTTTCGTGAAACAGGTTTGGATCGATGAACGGGTTCAAGGGGTCCACGAAGGCCGTGGGAGGACGTCCGTTGATGGTTTCCCATTTCAGCTCGAAGAAACCGCAGAAGCGTCGCAACGCCTTGCGAACATCTACGGCGATGTCCTGTCCTTCACCGGTGCGGTGTTGCCAAAGCGCCGCGACTGCAACGCCCTTGGCGGCGAGACCAATCGCGGCCATGCTGCCAAACCGATGGGGGCTGGGAATGATCGGGTCGAGTCCGTAGAAGGTGAGTTTGCCGTAGCTGTCGGAGGTCGTCATTCCTACATCTGCCAGAACCTGATTCAGCTCTTCGTGCAGGTCGAAATCCGGTGAGATCGCGGGATTGGTAAGCTTGGATGCGAGTCGTTCGCTCAAACGATCGGTCACGGGTGTATCGGTCAATCGGGCGGTTGGAACATTCATTTACGATCTCCTTCATAGCGATAACGCAATCGTCGGTCACTCCGAGTTTGAGCTAACGACGACCTGACGGAGCCTTCGGCTGATGGAACGTAGGCAACTCGACGCACGCATGCCAGTGAGGTTGCCCCGGGCGACGAGCAGGGTTGTCGGTCCGATCCGATTGGCGAAACGCTTCGTGATTTCGGGCATTGCGCTACCGGAGTGTCTCAACAAACTGCCCCAGTGCGGTCACGTCCGCGTCGCTTAGCGGGGACGGGTAGAGTTTGGGCATGGGCGCCTTCGGGTTCTTGATGAACGCCGCGACTTCGTCGGTGTTCTTCTTGGCGGCCTCGCCCCTGAGTGGCGGACCCATCCCGCCTTCGCCGGTCTTGCCGTGGCATGCGTTGCAGTACTGTCCATAAAGGACTTTGCCGCGGCCAGTCCCTGCGTTGTCGCCGCCATCGGCGGCAGCGTGCGGCGCCTCTTCCTTGACGGCGACGATCTTCGGGTCGTCCTTGGTCAAGCCGGTCGTCAGGATGACGATCCTGGGCGCGCCGGTGGCCGCCGAAAACGTGCCGCGCCCAATGTTGCCAGAGGTGAACGCCACATACTGCTTGCCGCCGGCCTCATAGGTAACCACGCCGCCGGCCATCGCACCCCCGGTATTGAACTTGTGCAGCACCGCGCCCGTCTTGGCGTCCAGCGCAAAGAAATTGCCGGCGAGATCACCGCTGAAGACCACTCCGCCAGCCGTCGGGGTCACGCCGGCAACGACCGGGGCTTCGGCGTGGTACTTCCACAGAACATTGCCGCTGTCGCCGTCGACCCTGTGGATCCAGCCACTCGAGTCGGCGACCCCCTTTTGATCGCCGCCGAAATAGAACTGGCCAGCCTTGTAGACGACGGGCGGCTTCAAAGTCAGTATGAAGCACCAATCGACCGAACCGACATAGATCGCGCGCGAAGATGGATCGACCGCGGGACCATTCCATTCGACGCCGCCGAGCGCGCCGGGGCAGGCTTCGGTGCCTTCCTTAGTTGGCGGCGTCGGGGGGCGTTTGATGGTGGTGACCGCTGTCTTGAATACGACCTTCTGGGTCGCGCGATCGATCCCGTACAAGTACCCATCCTTGCTGCCGGCGACGAGCAGCTTTCTGCCGTCGCCGCTCGTGTATAGCGCCGGCGCCGCACCGAGGTCGTAGTCGAAACCGTCGTTCGGATCGAACTGGTGATGCCACTTGAGCTTGCCGGTGAGCGCATCCAACACCACCACGGAATTGGTATAGAGGTTGTCCCCGGGACGAAGGTCTGGCGCGATGTCGGGCGACGGGTTGCCGACCGGCACGAACAACTCACCCGCAACGGGGTCCAGGGTGTAGCTGGTCCACATCGCGCCGCCGCCACGTTTTGCGGTCTCCGGAATTTTCCAGCTGTCAGCCCCGGGCTCATTACCCATCGGGATCGTGTAGAAGCGCCACTTCTCTTTGCCGGTGGCGGCGTCCAGCGCGATGACAAAGCCGCGAATGCCCCAGTCCGATCCGGTAGCGCCGATGAAGACCAACCCCTTCCACGCAATGGGCGCGGAACTGAAGAATTCACCGACTAGCGGGTCCCCACCCTTGATCTGCCACAGTTGCTTGCCGGTCTTGGCATCGAGCGCGAAGATGCGGCCGTCGCCGGTGCCGCGAAAGAGACGTCCGTCGAGATAGGCCACGCCGCGGTTAGCGGCGTAAACCTCGTCTTGCACCGGTTTGTAGACGTGGCGCCAGCGGATCGCGCACGTCGTGGCATCGAGTGCGACAGTGGTATGCGAGGTTGTGACGTAGATCGAGCTTCCGATCACGAGCGGACCGGATTGAAATGAACCGACGTCACCCAGGTGCGCCTCGCAGGTGCGCTTCAGCGTCGCGACATTGGCCGGCGTAATCTTATTCGCGGAAGAAAACCTTTGCCCGTTGTAGCCATTGTTGTAGGTCGGCCACGGGCCAGGCAATGCCTGCGCATTGCTCTTCGTCACGCACGCGATTGTTAGTAAAGCCGCGAGCGCCGTCGCCGTCAAAAAGGAACGGAAAAGCAGGGCGGTACTCATCCTAGCGCGATTGTGTAAACGCGCGGCTCTCGCCTTCAGGAAGAGCGCCAATGCAGGTGTGCGATACGGTACTTCGCTACGATTGGCCGGCTCGAGTGCACGCCAGGTCGACGCGGCGCCCAATTGGATGTGGCTCATCGTGAGACCCGGCGAGCTCGACGCGATGATCACATCAACGTGCAGTCCTTTGGCGTGGAACAGGGCGGTCCAGCTCGCACCGATGACGCCGGTGCCGACGATGGCAATGCGGTGAATAGTCTCAGTGTCAGTCATGTGATTATCTCCGAGGCGTTTGTCTGCCTTGGGCATAGGCGATACCGGTGAGATCACGGTCCTATATGGCCGGCCGAAGCTGCAGGTTGTCCCGGTATTGCGGCCCGCGAGGCCCGTAGTCGAGCTCGGCGCCCTTGTTGCTGCTCCTGGTGACCACGGCGGGAGCATCGTGGGCGTCCATGATGGACTCGACGAAGATCATTGTGTCGTTCGGCGTGCTGAGGGCGCTTTGCAGGTCGTTGCTGGTCTTGACGATGAACGATCGCGCCGAAGTGTCGGGACAAAGCACCTTCGGCAGATCGGAATAGGCCCAGTTAGCGACATCGTTGTAGGCCTCGGTCTTACCGAGATAGCCGCGTTCGATGGTGTATCCGCCGTTGTTGATCAGGAAAATCACCGGCTTGTGATCGTGTCGCAGAATGGTCGACAGCTCCTGCGCGGAAACCTGGAACGAGCCATCGCCTATGAACAGCAGGTGACGCCGGTTCGGCGCCGCGGTCAGTGCGCCGAGCAGGGCTCCGACCGAGTAGCCGATCGACCCCCAGTTGATGGAGCCAACGAAGGTGCAGTTAGGCGGGAGCTTCAGGCCGAGCAAAACGAATGACGTGCCATTGTCGACGTACAGGACGTCCCCCGGCCGGAGGTAGCCCTGGATCGCTTGCCAGTAGGCAACCTGAGTCAGCTTGGTGGATCCGTCGGCGTGCGTGCCCGCGATCGCTGCCGCAGCACCGCGTGGGGCACGGTTCGTCACCTGGGGGACCGCATCGATGACGCCGCGCACGACTTCCTTGAGCGTCACCGCCTGATAGTTGTCGTCGCCGATGTCCACCGAATATCCGCGGCCGTGGATCGTGTCGGCCGGCAGCGAGGCCGTGAAGTCGCCCGTGGTCACCTCGATTGGCCGGTAGCCGATCGAGAACAGGCAGTCGCTGGTTTCGATGGCCTCGCGCACGTTTGGCTCACTTGCCTTGCCGGCGTAGATGCCGAGGTAATGAGGGAACGTTTCGTCGATCACGCCTTTGGCTGCGTTGATCGCTGCCACGGGAGCCTGCATCTTTTCAGCCAGCTTCATGAGATCGGACGCGACCCCGAACCGGTCCGCGTCCGCATCGACCAGGATCGCCGGCGACCTGGCGGCGGACAGTCGCGCCGCGATCGCGGCGATGCACGAGCGCAGCCGCTCCGCGTCGCTCGGCGGTTCGGTGAGGACGAGCGGACCTGCCGGAACCTCGATGTCGAGATAGGCGATGTCGGACGGCAGCTCCAGGTACACCGGAAGCTTCTCCCGCCAGGCGGTGAGGATCAGCCTATCGATCTCGGTGGCTGCGTTGCGAGGAGTGAGCCTGGTCTGCGCGGCAGTCACCCGTGCGTAGGCGCCGAGGAAGTGGTCGAAGGTACCGTCGGCCATTGTGTGGTGCATCCCGAGACCACGGTCGATGGACCGGAGCGGTATCGACCCGCTGATGCAAATGACCGGGACGTGCTCGCTGTAGGAGCCCGCGACGCCGTTGATCGCGCTCAGGGCGCCGACGCCGTTCGTCACCAGTAGCGCACCCAGGCCGTTCAGCCGCGCGTAGCCGTCCGCCGCATAGGAGGCGTTGAGCTCATTGCATGTGCCAATCCATTTCAGCGTGCCGGTGTCCACAAGCTGCTGCAATAGGGCCAGGTTGTAGTCGCCGGGAACACCGAACAGGTGACGGACGCCAGCCTCCTCGAGACGGCGAAGCAGGAAGTCGCCGATTTTCATTCGTTGGGTGGGACTGCTGGAAATTGCATTAACCTCCATCGACTTGGTGGTGAGGGCACTCATGAAAACCTCCTTATGCACATAAGGTGATACGCGCCATCTCTTCGCGGAACGTCTCGGGGAAGCTTTGCAGAGAATCCTGCGGAACGCCGAGCGCTTCCAGGCCCGCATAGCTGATCCCAACCGACAGCCAGGCATCGGCCGCGTTCCACCAGCCCGCGGCGGAATCGACATGAGGTGCCAGCCGGCGGAGGAATTTGCGGCCCGCTTGAGCATTGTCGACGCGCAAGGCCACGTGAGAGCCGAAGTAGGGCGCCGGCCTCGGTCTAAGAACGGTCGCCTGGATCTCGTGCAGGTCGAGCGTCGCCTCGCGCGTCGACAGATTGCCCGAGACGGATTCCTGAACGGACATTGCCCGCCCTGCTATCCAATCTTGTCGAGGAATTCGTCGACCGCCTTGCCGATGCGCTGGAGCCGCTTGATCTCCGCCACCGTCAGGTCCGGGTACGCGACGTACCAGCCTTCCGCCGTGATCTGGTGCTTGATCAGGTAATCCTTCGCCCCTGGGCTGCGAATGCCCGGCCACCCGTCCCAGGCGGAGTCGATGATGTCCAGGTAGTCGGGAATCTTCGCCACGAAGTCGTCGATATAAGTGTCCCAGTCGCCGTCAAAGGCCGTGGCGAAGAGCAGCCGCGTGTCGTTATCGAAGAACACGAAGCGCATCGTGTGGAGGGTGCCGACCTTGTCCGCGCCTTGCGAGAGGTTGCCGCCCAACAACCTCAAGAAGGCGCGCAACCGCTTGGCGCCGCCGGGTGCGAGCGGAACGATGATCGTGAGCTCCGACACCTTGCCAAGCCGCGCGCCGACGCGGCCGGCGCTTTCCACGGGCGGCGGCGGATCCGACGCCTGCGATTTAAGAACCTGTACAGCGTTCTCCAGCGCTTTTCTTCCAAGTTCCGGCGCGTCGGCGAACAGCTCCCGGAACTGCCGAATCTTCTCCTCGACGGCATGGTCTTGTTGCGGTCCAGTTGGTGTCTGTGTTTGCGTTGCCATGGCTGCTTTGTCCTTTCGGTCGTCTTCGATTCGCACGTCCGATTCATGGGTGACTACCATTGCGGCATCGCGGCCGCATCGGCACGCGTGCGGTGAAGGGACTCTTCAAGAGGGTCACCACGCCTGCCGACGCCGGTCACAAAAGAGCCTTTGAGATCATTCCTGCGCGCCAAACGCCAATGTCGCGCTTATGATCCAGCATTGCCCCTGCATGCAGGCATCAACGCTTCGCGGAGGTGGCCCTTGCTCATCGGCGTGACTTTGCTATCTGAAACTTGCGGCGCCAGTGTCCGGCGAGCGAGCATCGCGATGATGTCGCCTCAAAGAAATTGCGTGACAGGGGACACAAACGCGGG
>DATIYG010000370.1:0-4776 GCA_035517755.1 Rhizomicrobium sp.
GGTAGATGACCGCGACCGGGCGGCCTTCGAGTGATTGGACGGCGGCGTAATGCTTGCCATCCGGAGACAGCATTGGACTTTCCATCACCGGAAGGCGGCCGAAAGCTTCGACCGCTGGATGCGACTGGGCGAGCGCGGATCGCCACGTGCCAAGCAGCGCCAACAGCGCCGTGCACGACCACACGAAGATGCGAGACATGTCCCTTCTGCGCCGTCGCGGCGCAGCCCCCTTAAGAGCGCAATCCTACTGCAATCCCGTGCGCTGTACGACCCCCGGCTACATGCAAGGTCAGCCCTTCGTGGCGCCGCCTTGGACCTGCAGCTTGTCGAGCGTGACGACGACGGTGCCGAGTGTCATGGGCGCCCAGACTTTCAGCGCGATGACATAGTGGCCGGTCGGTGCACTGGCGCTCGGGATCTCCGCAAACCACGCGTAGATCGGCGGGAAGGATTTGCCTTCCTTCAGGATCTTCGGTTTGAATCCCGCGATCTGATTGTAATGCACCTCGCAGAGATGCGCCTTGCCATTATAAAGGCCGTTCTCCAGCTTCACCGGCTCATCGTGCAGATAGGTTAGCTCGATGTTGTAGCGGCGGCGTCCGTCGAACACGGGAATGACGGAGCTGCAAGGCTTCGCGGGGTCTTCCTTCAGGCCGGCCAGCATCACGCTCACCGCGCTCAGCGGATCGAACGTGTCTTTCTTCTGCTCGTCGGTAACGGGGAACCGCTTCGTGTTGTAGGGCGGATCGGCCTGTGTTGACGGCACGCCGGATCCATTGAACGTGACCTTGACGCGTTCCTTCTTGGAATCCCCGCGGCGGTAGAAGGAGTCGTAGGTCGCCGGCGTGAGGCCGTGCTCCGCCACCTGTCCGTTGGAGCTCGCGTCGATCGTCGCGCCCCAGAAGGCGCTGACCACGCCGCTGGTCTCGAAATGCGAGTCCGTCCGGTAGGTCGCGTTGGTGAAGCGGGCATCGAATGTCGTGTGCCCGAAGGGGATGCTCCAGAAGCTGATGGTGTAGTCGACGCCGATGCCGCCGCTTTTCGGCGGCTCGAGCGAGGCGACTTTGGGATCGGCAACCGCCGACGCGGCCAGGGACAGCAACGCGGCACTCGCCAGAATCCCCCGGGCCCACTTCGACATGTCCAACTCCCTTACGCTATGCACACCGAAGCCCGCACGATACCAATGGCCGCCGCCATGGTCCAATCCGGATGAATGCCAAGGTTGATGCTCTTGCCGACGGCGTGCGCTCCGGCGACCGCCGGGCGCTGGCGCGTGCCATCACCTTGGTCGAGTCTGCCAGGGCGGCGGACCGTCCGCGGGCGGAGGAATTGCTGACCGCGCTGTTGCCGGACACCGGCCGCGCCATGCGGATCGGCATTTCCGGAGCGCCCGGTGTCGGCAAGTCCACCTTTATCGAGGCGTTCGGCGCGCTGATCACGGGCGAGGGGCACAAGCTCGCCGTGCTGGCGGTCGATCCGTCATCGCGGCGATCGGGCGGCTCAATCCTTGGTGACAAGACGCGCATGGAGTTGTTGGCGCGGAACCCGAAGGTCTTCATCCGGCCATCGCCGGCAGGATCGACATTGGGCGGTGTGGCGCGGCGCACGCGAGAAGCGGTGCTGGTGACCGAAGCGGCCGGCTTCGATGTCGTGATGGTGGAGACTGTGGGTGTCGGGCAATCGGAAACCGCGGTCGCCGAGATGGTCGATCTGTTCGTGCTGCTCATCAGTCCCGGCGGCGGCGATGAATTGCAGGGCATCAAGCGCGGCGTCATGGAACTGGCGGACATCGTGATCGTCACCAAGGCCGATGGCGAGCTGAAGCCGGCCGCGTCCCGCGCGGCGTCCGAATACGCCCATGCGCTGCATCTCATGCGGCCGAAATATGCGGGCATCAGTCCCGAAGTGCTGCAGGTGTCTTCGATCGAGGGCCGCGGATTGACCGAAGCGTGGTCGGCGATGCGCAGCATGCGCAGCAAGCTGGAAGCCGGCGGCGACCTCACCAGGCTTCGGCAGGACCAGCTCCGCCGCTGGTTCCGGAGCGAAGTTCATCAGTCCCTGCTCGAGATGGTCGAAGACAGTGCCGAGGCCAGGCGGGAAGCGGCGAAGATCGAGGCTGGCGTGGTCTCTGGCTCTGTCCTGCCACCGGCCGGGGCGCGCGCCCTCCTGGTCCGGTTCCGTCCTTGACGGGCGGACTCCCGGCCCTTATGAGGGCGCCTCTTTCAGGAACGCCAGAGGATCAGGCCATGTCGCGCCGCTGCGAATTGACCGGCAAGGGACCGCAAGTCGGTCATCACGTCAGCCACGCCAACAACAAGAAGAAGCGGGTTTTCCGGCCCAATCTCCAGACGATCTCCCTGGCGAGCGAGGCACTGGGCCATGACGTGCGCCTCAAGATCAGCATGAACGCCCTGCGTTCCGTGGACCGTTCCGGCGGCATCGACCCGTTCCTGCTGAAGAGCAAGGACGACGTGCTTTCGGACCGTGCCCTCCGACTGAAGCGGCAAATTGCCAAAAAGCAAGCAGCCGCCGGCTGAACCGCGCCTCCAATACCCGTTAACCTAGAAATTTGAACGGCACCGTGCCGCAGAGGCATGGCTTCTGCATCCCTCTTAAGTTAGTGTTTCATTACGCGCCAAGGACGGGGAAGCCGAGGCGCTATCGGGTGGGGTGGGGTGTCGTGTCCGGTTTCGAGTCGGGAATCCGCGCCGATCGCGTGATCGGTGAGCAGCGGCTTGCCACAAGCACAGAGGCCTTTGGGTCCAGTTATTCGCGCTTCGGCCGGGGGCAGGAGCGCGGCTTCGGTCGCACGTTGTTGGGTGGAGTGGCAGCCCTGTTGCGGCTCGTGATACCGGTCGTCCTGCTGCTGGCTATCGGCGCAACCACCGTTGCCTATGCAAACCAGAGCGCGGCGGTACTCGGCCATCCATGGATGAGTCTCGGCTTGGCCGCCTTGCCGGTGACATTCCTCGCGGTGCATCTGACTAACCGCCGTTACGGTCCTAGCTATGCCTTCTGGCAAGTGATCCTGGCCTGGCTCGTGGCCGGCGCCGTGGTCGTCGGCGGTGCCGAGAATTCCCTCGCGCCGATACCGGCACTGACGCGGGACGCCATTGGCTTCGCCTCGGGTCTGTTTGTGGCGCAGATGATCGCCATCTTCGTGTTCGATCGGCTGCGCGGGCCGCGCTGGTGGAAGGCGCCGCTGTTCGCGTCACTGTTCGGCGGCCTGGTGCTCTGCCTCGTTGCGTTCCCGTCGGCCTATTTTGGCACCGGCGTCAACTGGACGAGCCGCATGATCGACTACTTCACCTGGACGAGCATCCTGTCGCTCATCCTGCTGGTGCCGTACTGGATGATGCGCGGACTCGTGGTGCCGAAATCAGGTTTCGGCGGGTACTGAACGCACACGCGACGCGAAGTAAGCGACGATCAGCCCGAACAGCAGCATCGCCAGCATGTTCAAGGTGAAGCCGCGCGCGTTGAATTGCGGCACGCGGTGCACCATCGAAAGCGGCACCACCGCATAATTCATCACGAAGAAAACGACGACCCCGTAAGCGATCCCGGAGCCGATCCAGTAACGGCGCAGGACCGACAGTCCGCCGCTGGCGATCACGAAGATGGCGGCGATGATGATCGACATCGCCCATTGCAGCACCATTCCGAGGACAATCCCTTCGGTGCCAAGTTGCAGCACGCCCTTGCCGAGCAGGCCGCTGGCGATGAACTGAAGGATGCGGCGCGGGTCGATGCCGTTGATCAAGGTCGCAGCGCCGATGTCGATCGTGCCAGCGATGAGGCCTGCAAGAAGAATGGCTGTGAGTGTCGAGTAGCCTTGTCTGGTCATTGTTTCCCCCGAACCTGACGGCGCGCAGCATAGTCCCGGGGCCCAGTGGCCGTCAGGGCGGACGGCACTCTTCACAAGAACGTGTGCGGTCAGGCGGCGCGGCGATGGCCGCGGGGCGCGACCCGGTGCCGGCCGGGATGGGCGAGGCGGGCGTTTTCCTCAGCGAACAGGGAGATGAGTTGCTCCGTCATTGCGCCGCCCAGCTGTTCGGCATCCACGATGGTGACGGCGCGGCGGTAGTATCGGGTGACATCATGGCCGATGCCGATGGCGACGAGCTCGACGCTCGACTTGGTCTCGATGTCCTCGATGACATGGCGCAGATGGCGTTCGAGATAGTTGCCGGAGTTCACCGACAGGGTTGAATCGTCCACCGGCGCGCCGTCGGAAATCACCATCAGGATTTGGCGCTGTTCAGGGCGGCCGATCAGCCGGTTGTGCGCCCACATCAGCGCCTCGCCGTCGATGTTCTCCTTGAGCAGACCTTCGCGCATCATGAGGCCGAGGTTCTTGCGCGCGCGCCGCCACGGCTCGTCGGCCGCCTTGTAGACGATGTGGCGCAGATCGTTGAGGCGTCCCGGATGTGCGGGCTTGCCTTCGGCGATCCAGTGCTCGCGCGATTGTCCGCCTTTCCATGCCCGCGTGGTGAAGCCGAGGATCTCTGTCTTGACCGCGCACCGTTCCAGCGTGCGAGCGAGGATGTCGGCGCACATCGCGGCGACCATGATGGGCCGGCCGCGCATCGAGCCAGAATTGTCGAGCAGCAACGTGACCACGGTATCGCGGAAGGTCATGTCCTTCTCGCGTTTGAACGAGAGCGGATGCATCGGATCGATAATGATGCGCGGCAGGCGCGAGGTATCGAGGATGCCCTCCTCGAGGTCGAAATCCCAGGTGCGGTTCTGCTGCGCCATCAGCAGGCGCTG
>DATIYG010000371.1:0-2139 GCA_035517755.1 Rhizomicrobium sp.
TGATTGATCACCGGCGTGGTGACTACGCCGCCCAGCGCACCCAGGCTGGTGATGGTGATGGTCGAGCCGGTGAGATTGTCCTTCGATGCCTTGTTGTCGCGCGCCAGCGACGCCACGCGGGCCACTTCCAACGCCGAGTCCCACACATCCCGCGCCTCAGCGTGCTTCACCACCGGCACAACGAGCCCGTTCGCGGTTTGCGTGGCGATGCCGATATGCACGGCGGCGTAGCGATGCACCACACCGGCATCGTCATCGAACCGCGCGTTGATCTGCGGATAGTCCGGCAGCACGCGCACCAGCGCGCGCATGATGAACGGCAGCACGTTCAGCTTGGGCTGATCCTTGCGCTTCGTCGCATTCAGATGCGCGCGCAGCGATTCCAGTTCCGTCATGTCGATTTCCTCGACATAGGCGAAGTGGGGAATGCGGCGCTTGGCGTCCTGCATCTTCTCCGCGATTTTGCGGCGCAGACCGATCACCTTGATTTCTTCGATGCCGTCGCGCGGTGCATAGCCACTGGCGCGCACGCCGACCGACACACCGCGTCCGCCGTTCGCAATGTAATTGTCGAGATCCTGATGGGTGATGCGTCCGGTCGGACCGGATCCGGCAACGTATTGCAGCTCGATGCCCAATTCATGCGCGCGCTCGCGCACGGCCGGCGAGGCCACTGGCTTGTCACCTGGCTTCCGCATCGCAGGCGTCACCGTGCGCATTTCGCGCTGCGGCTCCGGCGCGCGGTGCAACGGCACGACATCGGCAGGCTTCGGCTTCGGCGCAGCCTCAACAGGCTTCGGCTCGGGCTTTGCGGCAACCGGCTTTGGCGCTTCAACCTTCGCGGGCGCCGCACCCGCCTTCACATTGCCTTCGCCTTCGACCTCAAGCTCGACAAGCGGTGAACCCACTGCCGCCATCTGTCCCGGCTCGCCATGGATCGAAACCACCTTGCCGGTCACGGGCGAGGTCATCTCCACCGTCGCCTTGTCCGTCATCACATCGACGAGGTTCTGGTCTTCGCCGACCGCGTCGCCAACCTTCACATGCCAGGCGACGATCTCGGCCTCGGCCGTGCCTTCGCCGACATCGGGAAGCTTGAAGACGTATCGCCCCATCTCTAGCGCTCCATCACCTTGCGTAAGGCGGCGATTACGCGCGCCGGCCCCGGGAAGTAGTACCACTCGAACGCGTGCGGGTAGGGCGTGTCCCAACCGGTGACGCGCTCGATCGGCGCTTCCAGATGCCAGAAGCAATTCTCCTGCACGAGCGCCGAGAGTTCCGCGCCGTAGCCGGAGGTGCGCGTGGCCTCATGCACGATCACGCAGCGGCCGGTTTTCTCGACAGACTTCACGATGGTTTCGATATCGACCGGCACAAGCGTTCTGAGATCGATGATCTCGGCATCGACGCCCGCTTCCGCGGCCGACGCGAGCGCGACATGAACCATGGTGCCGTAAGCCAGAACCGTGAGATCGTTTCCTTCGCGCAACGTTGCGGCCTTGCCGAGCGGCACGTTGAAATAGCCTTCGGGCACATCGCTCAACGGATGTTTCGACCACGGTTGCACGGCGCGTTCGTGATGGCCGTCGAATGGGCCGTTATAGATGCGCTTGGGTTCGAGGAAGATCACCGGATCGTCGTCTTCGATTGCCGAGATCAGCAAACCTTTTGCATCATACGGGTTCGACGGCACGACCGTTTTCAATCCCGACACATGGGTGAACAGCGCCTCGGGACTCTGGCTGTGCGTCTGCCCGCCGAAGATGCCGCCGCCATAAGGGGTGCGTAGCGTGATCGGTGCGTTGAAGTCGCCGGCCGAGCGATAGCGCAGGCGCGCCGCTTCCGAGACGATCTGGTCGTAGGCCGGGTAGATGTAATCGGCGAACTGGATTTCGACCACGGGCCGCAAACCATAAGCGCCCATGCCGATCGCGGCCGCCACGATGCCGCCCTCGCCGATGGGCGTGTCGAAACAGCGCGTGAGACCGTGTTTCTTCTGCAGGCCTTCGGTGGCGCGGAACACGCCGCCGAAATATACCACATCCTCGCCGAAGATCAGCACATCCGGATCGCGTCCCAGCATCACATCCATGGCGGAGTTGAGCGCCTGAATCATGTTCATCGCCATGTCACGCCCCC
>DATIYG010000372.1:0-10176 GCA_035517755.1 Rhizomicrobium sp.
CTGATGGCGAACGAGATCCTCACTGTCGCGCAGTGCTACGAGGCGGATCGTTACGCGGCAGCGCACGGCGTGCCCTCGCTCACGCTGATGGAGAATGCGGGGCGCGCAGTCGCGGATGAAATTTGCATGCGCTTGCCGCCACGGCCGACGGCCGTTCTGTGCGGCCCCGGCAACAATGGCGGCGACGGCTATGTCGTCGCACGGGTCCTGAAGGAGCGCGGCTGGACAGTGTGGGTGGAGACGCTGGTCGATCTTGCCGCGCTGAAAGGCGACGCCGCCGAGATGGCGAAACGATGGGATGGCAAGACCATTCCGCTCTCAGCGAGTTCGACGGCGCAATTGTATGTCGACGCCCTGTTCGGCGCCGGACTGACACGGCCGCTGGAGGGCAAGGCTGCCGAGATCGTCCGCATGCTGAACAAATCAGACTATCCGGTTGTCGCGGTCGATGTGCCGAGCGGGCTGCATGGTGACACGGCGCATGGCTACGATGATATCGTGATCGAGGCCGATGTCACCGTCACCTTCTTCCGCAAGAAGCCGGCGCATGTGCTGGTCCCGGGCCGGCAATTTTGCGGCGAGGTGGTCGTCGCCGATATCGGCATTCCGGACACCGTGATCGAGTCCATCAAACCCAACATCTTCGAGAACGGGTCCGAGCTGTGGGGCAGGGATTATCCCTGGCCGCAAGTCGATGCGCACAAATACGCCCGTGGACATTGCGTGGTGGTGAGCGGCAACGCGCACGCGACCGGTGCCGCGCGGCTCGCCGCGCGCGGGAGCTTGCGAATCGGAGCAGGCCTCGTCAGCGTGGCCAGTCCGTTGGATGCCGTGCCGATCAATGCCGCGCATCTCACTTCGATCATGGTCAAGCCGTTCTCCGGCGCGAAAGGGTTGACCGATCTACTCTCCGACAAGCGCTTCAATGCCGTCGTCATCGGTCCCGGCTGCGGCGTGGGCCGCCAGACGCAGGAACTGGTCGCAGCGGTGCTGGCCAGCGGCGCGGCAACAGTCCTCGATGCCGATGCGCTCACGTCCTTCCATGACGATCCCGCTGCTCTGTTCCGCTTGCTGCGCGAGCCCTGCGTGCTCACGCCGCATGAAGGGGAATTCGAAAGGATTTTCCCCGGCTTGCTCGCAAAATCTCAGAACAAGATTGAAGCAGCATGCGCAGCCGCCGCCGCCGCCAAATGCACGGTGCTGCTCAAGGGACCGGACACCGTCATCGCCGCGCCGGATGGCCGCGCCATTGTCAACAGCCATGCGCCGCCGACATTGGCGACCGCCGGTTCCGGCGACGTGCTTGCCGGCTTTATCGGTGGTCTCATGGCGCAACGACTCAGTTCATACAAAGCGGCTGCGGCGGCAGCGTGGCTGCACGGGAAGGCGGCATCCAGGTTCGGGCCAGGTCTCATCTCGGAGGACCTGCCGGAACTGCTGCCGGCTGTGCTCTCCCAACTGAAGGACGAGCTCAATGCCCGACATCGTCATACGCAGGGCAGCGCAGACTGATCTCTCCGCGCTGCTCGACATCTACAACCGATACGTTCTCGAAACTCCGGTGACGTTCGACGTCGAACCGCGCACGCTGCAACAGCGCCAGGAGTGGTTCGATCTGTTCAGAGATAGTGGCCGCTATCAATGCTTCGTTGCCATCGAAGGCGGTCGGCCGATCGGCTGGGCGTGTTCGACGAAGTTCAAGGAACGCGCGGCTTACGCGACATCGGTGGAAACCAGCGTGTACTGCGCGCCCGGCACAACCGGCCGTGGCATCGGACGACAACTCTATTCGCGACTATTCGAGGCGCTGGCCGGCGAGGACATTCACCGCATCTATGTCGGCATCACACTGCCGAATGACGCGTCGCTGAAGTTGCACACGGCGTTTGGGTTCCACCAAATCGGGACGCAGCACGAAGTGGGATTCAAGTTCGGACAGTACTGGGACGTGGCCCTGTGCGAGCGCCGCTAACCATTCCGTAAGCCCGTTCATCCGAGACGTTTCGATACATCATGTCCGGATTTTCATTTGGCACGCACGGCGGACTGCCTAGATTTAGCCGCGCGGGGGCAGCACGGAGAATTTCATGACGGCTGCCTATGAGCCACGTTCCAAGAGTTCGACGGCCCCGGCCAACCCTTCAGGTCTCGGGGCGCGCATCGGGGTGATCGTCATGCGCGCGGTGCCCGCATGGAACGCGATGTTCATCGAGCCCTGGATCATTGGCGCCTCCATTGTCGCGTTGCTCGTGCGCAAGGTTCGGCATCAGCAGCAGGTCTTGGTCTCGAAGCCTGTCTCGGCAAATCGGCCGCTGATCACGGCGGCGTCCGGCATCATGATCCTGTGCCTTGCGATTGTCGTGCTGCTGCGGATCACCAACGAAAGCGGCAAGACCTATTCGGACGAAGTCGCCTGGGTCGGCGCCATCCTGATGCTTGCAAGCCTCCTGCTGGCACGGGCCCGCCGGCAGCCTCAACCGCAGCGCGCCGCGCTTGCCGATTTCACCTTCGCCGGAGGCACGGCCGCGCTTCTAGCTTCGATCCTTTTTGCAATATTCCAGTTGTAATGATTTGAGCGAGCGGGGCGGCGGACGTTTTGCGAGAGCCCCGGCAGACAAATGCTTGCGACGTCACGTTGTGACGTTCGTGTGCGTCATTTCCTGACGAGCAACCGCGATCATCCGCCGACACGTCGCGGCAAGTGATCGCGATTGCTCTTCAGCGATACTAGCCGCGCGGGCCCTGATGCGCAGGCGGTGCGGGTGCCGGCGCAGGCGGCGGAGGCGTGTAGGTCTCCTGCGGTGGCGGCGGCGCTTGCACCGCCGGCTCTGGCGGCGGTGGCGGCGGGTTGGTGGTTGCGCACCCACCCAACGTGACTGCCGCGCCGAGGGCGGACAGCACCAAGACGTTTTGGACAACCTTGTTCATGGTGATCTTCTCCCGTTGCACCGCGCGCGCTGATGCACTTGGCGCTTGGTGTCGCAAGCGAGAACGATTTCGGACCCATGTCGTTTCGTACACGCGCGAAACAGAGCAACAGCATCGCCGTTTGTGTGGGAGATTTTCATGGCAAGTGCGGCGATGAAGCTTATCGTTCGGCAATCAGCAAGGCGGGCGATTTTTCTTTTGATGTTATTTCTCTGCGGCATGCGCGCGGCGATCGCGCAAGATCAATTCGATCTCCGGGAAGCCGATGGAATGCAAGCCGCGATTCAGGACGCGCTCGCTGCGGAATCGCGTTCGGCGGACACGTCGCAGCTTATGACATTTTACAAGGGGCGCGACTTCCGGCCGGTGTGGACCGGCAGCGATGCTGCACGCGCACGCGGCACTCTTTTGTTACGAACTCTGAAAAATGCGGAACAGCAAGGCCTGCGCAGCGCCGATTACATGACGGGCATTCCAAAAGATGATCCCCGTTCGGCGGCGAAGCAGGCGATATTCGATGTCGCGCTGACACAATCCTACTTCAACTACGCCAATGACGTGCGCCTCGGGCGCGTGCGGCCTGGTGACGTCTATAAGGATGTCGACCTTCCGGCGCAGAACTACGATGCCGCTGCCAACCTCAACAGTGCGATCGAGGAGGACGACGAGAACGGCGATTTCGCGGACTTCCTGAAAAGTCTGCCGCCGCCGCATCCCGAATATTATCGACTGGTTGAAGCGCTCGCACATTATCGCGGCCTTGCGAGGCATGGCGATGCGGAAGCCGCCAAACGCGTCGAACAGATCGAAGCGAACATGGAGCGCTGGCGCTGGCTGCCGCGCCACTTCGAGTCGCGGACCATTCGCGTCAACGTTCCGGACCAGAGCGTCGCGTTCGTGGAAGACGGCGAGGTCAGGCTTCGTTCGAAAGTGGTGGTGGGACGCAAAGGCATGCCCACGCCGATCCTGCGCACGATTGCGGTCGCGGTGGTGGCCAATCCGTTCTGGGATATTCCCGACGACATCGCGGCGAAGAGCATCCTGCCGCACCTGCGGCGCGATCCAAACTATCTCGAGAGTCGCCATATGGTGCTGGCAGATGGCCCCCCCGACGATCCGCACGGCACCGAGATTGATTGGAAAGATGTGAAAGGCGACGCCCTGCCGTACCAGATTCGCCAGGAGCCCGGACCCAACAACGCGCTGGGCACGGTGATGCTCGACATTCCAAACCCGTTTTTCGTCTATCTGCACGGCACGCCCAACCAGCACCTGTTCACGCTGGACGATCGCGAGATCAGCCATGGTTGTGTGCGGGTCGAGAAGATCCTTGAGTTGGCGTCTCTGGCACTGACCGACTCGACAACGGACCCCGATCTGAGCGATGCGGTGAGCACGGGTGCCACACAGCGCATGTCGCTGGATGAGCCGGTGCCGGTCTACATGCTCTACTGGACGGCGATCGCGCAGCCCGACGGCACGATCGATTTTCGACCCGATCTATACGGGCGCGACAAAGTCCTGATCGAAAAACTGTCCGGTGCGGAGCGCGTCAGCGCTACTTCACCGGGCGACGCGGACGCTGCTTCGCCGATACGGCCTGGATGACAAGCTTTCCTTTCGCTTTGTGGTCGTACGGAAAGCCTGCGAGTTCCAGCGCCTGATCCATTAGCGCCGCGATGTCGGGCTTCAGAAGATCCTTCGCGCCACCGAGAAGCTGAATGCTGCGGATGCGCCTGCCGCTGCCGCGCAGCAGCTTCCTGGGATCCTTCAGCCTGGCACCATTCAAAAGAAAGCAGAGCGTGATCCAGCGCGGCGCGCCGACAAGCGAGAACACGGACGCGAGCGGGCGACCATTGGGGCTGTAGCCGATCACCAGCCAGTTCCAATTGTCGTAGACGAGCTCCACGGCGCCCGGCAGCCGCTTGCGCATGATCTTGCGCGCGGCCCGGAATTCCCTGGCCACCTCGGGCAGGTATTTGGCCATGAAGGCCGACAACTGCTTCTCAGGGGAGGGGGGCACGCCAGCCATGAGATTGGTTTACCACGCGCGTCGCCCGCCCCGAAGGTTGGGCCTAGCCGGGTCCCGAAACCCCTGCTATACGGCCCGCCTTCCGGAGGAAGCCGTATATAAGGACTCCGCCGGGGCCCGGACGCGGGCGTGGCGGAACTGGTAGACGCGCTGGATTTAGGTTCCAGTGACGAAAGTCGTGGGGGTTCAAGTCCCTCCGCCCGCACCACGCTTCGCTCGCGGGCGCGAGAGAAGCGTGCCCGGCGTAGCTCGCAGAGCGAAGCCCGGGCTGTTTCCCCGCGAGCTACGCATGGCAAGCCAGCCATGCTGATACTTTGAGAGTTGGGAACGAACACATGCAGATTACCGAGACTGTCTCACAGGGCCTGCGCCGCGAATACAAGGTGGTGATCGCGCGCGACGATCTGGATGCGCGCCTGACCGGCCGCATCGAGGAGATGCGCCCGCGCGTGCATCTGAAGGGCTTCCGCCCCGGCAAGGCGCCGGTGTCGTTCCTCAAGAAGTCGTTCGGCAAGTCCGTGATGGGCGAGATTGTCGAGGAGGCCGTCAACGAGACGAGCCAGAAGACCGTGTCCGACAATTCGCTGAAGCCGGCGTTCCCGCCGCGCGTGGATTTCGGCAGCGACATCGAGCAGGTGGCGGAAGGCAAATCCGATCTCGAGTTCACGCTCAAGATCGACCTGATGCCGGATTTCGACATCGCCGACGTCTCCAAATTCAAGGTCGAGAAGCTGGTATCCGACGTCACCGAGGAGGATGTGACCCAGGCCATCGAGCGGATGGCCGAGCAGTCGCGCAGCTATTCCGCAGCGCCCGAAGGAACGGCTGCGGCGGACAAGGATGCCGTCGTCATCGATTTCGTCGGCAGCGTCGACGGCGAGGAATTCCAGGGTGGGCAAGCTGAGGACTTCACCCTTGTCCTGGGCTCGGGCCAGTTCGTTCCCGGCTTCGAAGAGCAGTTGATCGGCGCCAAGGCCGGCGACGAGCGGACCGTGAAGGTCACCTTCCCTGCGGACTATCCGGAGCCGACGCTTGCGGGCAAGGAAGCGTCGTTCGCAACGAAGGTGAAGGAAATCCGCAAGCCGGATGCAATCAAGATCGACGACGAACTCGCACAACGGGTCGGGTTGGACTCGCTGGGCACGCTGAAGGAACGCGTGCGCGACCAGCTCAAGCAGGATTTCGCGCGCGCCGGCCGGCTTCACATGAAGCGCCGCATCCTCGACGCGCTCGACAAGGAGCATTCGTTTCCGCTGCCCGAAGCCATGGTCGAGCAGGAATTCGACGCCATCTGGCGTGCGGTCGAGGCCGAACTCGCGCGCGAGGGCAAGACCGCCGCCGACGAAGGCAAGAGTGAGGACGAGCTCAAGAAGGAGTACCACGACATCGCCGAGCGCCGCGTGCGCCTCGGCCTCGTGCTGGCCCGCATCGGCGAACAGAACGGCATTCAGGTCGCTCCCGATGAAGTGAATCGTGCAGCCGCCATGCGCGCACGCCAGTACGCCATGCAGGCCCAGATGCAGGGCCAGTCGATCACCGAGCAGCAGGCCTTCCAGATGCTGACTCAGAATGCGCAGGCCATGGCCGAGATTCGCGCGCCAATTTTCGAGGACAAGGTGGTGGATTTCATCAGCGAGCTTGCCGACGTAACCGAGCGCAAGGTCGACCGCGAAACGCTGTTCATGGATCCCGACGAAGCGGCCGAGAAGTTAAAGTCCGCTTGAACAGTGAGGGCTTTTGCGCATCTCGACACGGGGACCGTGACGGACTACATCTGATTCGATGAAAGATCCCCGCGACGTCTACATGAACACGCTGATCCCGATGGTGGTCGAGCAGACCGCCCGGGGCGAGCGCTCGTATGACATCTATTCGCGCCTGCTCAAGGAGCGAATCGTCTTTATCACCGGCGGCGTGGACGATTACGTCGCCAGCCTGATCACCGCGCAGCTTCTCTTTCTCGAGGCCGAGAACCCCAAGAAAGAGATCGCGATGTACATCAATTCGCCGGGCGGCATCGTCACGGCGGGAATGGCCATCTACGACACGATGGAATACATCCGCCCCGCCGTGCAGACGCTGTGTGTGGGCCAGGCGGCCAGCGCCGCGTCCCTGTTGCTTTGCGCCGGCAACAAGGGCGAGCGGTTCTGCCTGCCGAACTCCCGCATCCTGGTGCACCAGCCGAGCGCATCGTTCTACGGCCAGGCGGCGGACATCGCGCGCCATGCCCAGGAAATCATCAAATTGAAGCGGCGGCTGAACGAGATCTATTCCCGTCACACCGGTCAGCCGGTCGAGGCGATTGAAAAAGCGCTGGACCGGGATACCTATATGACGGCGGAAGAGGCGAAGGCCTTCGGGCTGGTGGACCAGGTGCTGACGCGCCGGTCCGATGCAGGCGAAGTGTCCTAAAACGGGCTTGCTGCCCGGAATTTGGCGGAATTGGGCCGGATTAAACAATTCTTGATTGGCGCGCCTCTATCGTGGTCGAATGACTGCGTTAGGGGGCAACCGAATCCTTCTGGCGCGGTTCCTGCAAATGGGAGCTTCGGCCGGAAGGGCTGTAAGGTCAGGCGGATGCTCCAGGAGAGCGCATGAGTAAGGCGAGCGGCGGCGAAAACAAGAACACGCTGTACTGTTCCTTCTGCGGAAAGAGCCAGCACGAGGTTCGCAAGCTGATTGCGGGCCCGACGGTGTTCATCTGTGATGAATGCGTCGAACTCTGCATGGAAATCATCCGGGAGGAGAACAAGACCTCCTTCCTGAAGTCGCGCGAGGGCGTTCCCACGCCCGGCGAGATCTACAAGGTTCTGGACGATTACGTGGTCGGCCAGCAGCACGCCAAGAAGGTGCTCTCGGTCGCCGTCCACAACCACTACAAGCGCATCAACGCGACGGCCAAGAATGCCGACGTCGAGCTCGCGAAATCCAACATCCTGCTGATCGGCCCCACCGGCTGCGGCAAGACGCTGCTGGCGCAGACGCTGGCCCGCATCCTCGATGTGCCGTTCACGATGGCGGACGCCACGACGCTGACCGAAGCCGGGTATGTCGGCGAGGACGTCGAGAACATCATTCTCAAGCTGCTGCAGAACGCCGACTACAATGTCGAGCGGGCGCAGCGCGGCATCGTCTATATCGACGAAGTCGACAAAATCAGCCGCAAATCGGACAACCCGTCGATCACGCGCGACGTGTCGGGCGAAGGCGTGCAGCAGGCGCTGCTCAAGATCATGGAAGGCACGATCGCGAGCGTTCCTCCCCAGGGCGGGCGCAAGCATCCGCAGCAGGAATTCCTGCAGGTCGACACCACCAACATCCTTTTCATCTGCGGCGGCGCGTTTGCCGGGCTCGAGAAGATCATCTCGCAGCGGACGCACGGTACCAGCATGGGCTTCGGCGCGCAGGTTCGCTCAGCCGACGAACGCGGCACCGGCGAAGTGCTGCGTGAAGTCGAGCCCGAGGACCTGCTCAAATTCGGTCTGATTCCGGAATTCATCGGCCGGTTGCCGATTCTGGCCACGCTGGGCGACCTGTCGGAGCCCGCGTTGATCGAAATCCTCACCCGTCCGAAGAACGCGCTGGCCAAGCAATATCAGCGCATGTTCGAGATGGAAGGCGTCAAGCTGCGCTTCCAGGAAGAGGCACTGCACTCCATCTCGCGCAAGGCGATCGCGCGGAAGACCGGAGCACGTGGGTTGCGCTCGATCATGGAAGGTTTCCTGCTGGAGACGATGTTCGAACTGCCGACGCTCAACGGCGTGCAGGAAGTGGTCATTACCGCGGATGTTGTCGAAGGTCGCTCACGACCGCTCTACACCTACTCTGACAAGGCCGAAGCCCAGCAGAAGAGCGCCGGCTGAAGTTCCGCAGGTTCCATCGTCGGGCGCCATCCTGAATAGTCGTTCATCGTGAAGCGCGCATTTCCTGTCGGGAAAGCGCCACGTTTGGCAACGATTTTGTGAGCGAGGTCCTTAAACCTTGAAACGACGCGGTCCGAGGGCCACTTTAACGCTCCAGAGTCGGCCCATTTGGGCGACTTAGATCAAGGTACCGTAGGCCTCAACGGGGTACGGTCCTATCACAAGCCAGACACCCCGGGCTGGCCAGGAGAAGCGAATGTCAGATCAACCTGTTGTGTCCAAAGGCGAAGTTGGCGGCCAGCTGGCGCCGGTCCTGCCTTTGCGTGACATTGTTGTGTTTCCCCACATGATCGTTCCCCTCTTCGTGGGCCGCGAGAAATCGGTCCGCGCGCTCGAAGAAGTGATGAACGACGAGAAGCAGATCCTGCTTCTCACCCAGAAGAATGCCGCCGACGACGACCCGACGCCCGATGGACTGCATCGCGTGGGAACGCTGGCGACCGTCCTGCAGCTCTTGAAGCTGCCGGATCAGACGGTCCGCGTGCTGGTCGAAGGCAAGAGCCGCGCGAAGGTGACCGGCTTTGCGCCGCGTACCGATTTCTTCCAGGCGACCATCGAACACATCACGGACAATGGCGGCGAGGCCCGCGAGACCGAGGCGCTGGTCCGTTCGGTGAAGACGAACTTCGAGAGCTACATCAAGCTGAACCGCAAGGTGCCGGCCGAGACGCTTGCCAGCGTCGCCCAGATCGAGGATCCGGCGAAGCTCGCCGATACGGTTGCCTCGCATTTGTCAGTGAAGATCTCCGATCGCCAGGGGCTGCTCGAGACGCTCAACGTCACCGAGCGGCTGGAGAAGGTGCTTGGCCTCATCGAAGGCGAGATCGGCGTGCTGCAGGTCGAGCGGAAGATCCGCAGCCGCGTGAAGCGTCAGATGGAGAAGACGCAGCGCGAGTACTACCTCAACGAACAGCTCAAGGCGATCCAGAAGGAACTCGGCGAAGGCGAAGAAGGCCGCGACGAGATGAACGAGCTGGAAGAGCGCATCAAGAAGACGAAGCTGTCGAAGGAAGCGCGCGAGAAGGCGCAGGCCGAGCTCAAGAAGCTGCGCTCGATGTCGCCGATGTCGGCGGAAGCCACGGTCGTGCGCAACTACCTTGACTGGCTCTTGTCGCTGCCATGGGGCAAGAAATCGAAGGTCAAGAAGGACCTGAAGCTCGCCGAAGAGATCCTCAACGAGGATCATTACGGGCTCGAGAAGGTGAAGGAGCGCATCCTCGAATATCTCGCCGTGCAGCAACGCGCCGGCAAGATGAAGGGACCGATCCTGTGCCTGGTCGGACCTCCCGGCGT
>DATIYG010000373.1:0-10571 GCA_035517755.1 Rhizomicrobium sp.
CCTTCGGACCATGTGCCGGTCTGGTGCGAGCTGGACGTTTAGGTCTTACTTGGCTCGAGCCCCATGATCCTCTCGGCCAAGTACAATTACATCTACATTCGGCCCCGCAAGACGGCCAGCACGACCATCCAGCGCGTGCTGATCCCAAGCGCGGGACCGGACGATGTCATCGTTACCAGCGACACGCGCTCGCTCGGCATTCTGCAAAAGCCGGATACGGAAATTCCCGACGATCTTCTCCATACCCACATGGCGATCGCGGAGATCCGCCCCTTCATCCGCGATGATTTCTGGAAGTCCGCTTTCAAGTTCGCAAGCGAACGCCACCCGTACGAAAAAGCCGTGTCGCTTGCCTACTTCCGGTTCGGAAAGCCCGGTCTCAGGAAAAAACGACCAGGAGTCCCGTGGACAAATTTCGAGGAGTGTCTTGCACGGGTTGTCGATCAGGGCGGTTGCGATGGCTATTCCCTCTACACGATCGATGGCAGCGTGATCCTCGACGATGTGATCCGTCAGGAAACGCTGGAAGCGGATCTGCGCCGCATCGGTGGCAAGCTCGGCATCCCGGTGCCCGACGCGCTGCCGGATGCCAAGACAGTCTATCGATCGGACAACCGGCCAGCCCGCGAAATTCTGACCGAAGGTCAGCGGAAAGCGATCTACCAAGCGCGCCGGCCGGAGTTCGACTATTTCGGCTACGAACCCTAGCAACGTAACGCCCGCCATTTGTCGCGTTGGATTAAGCGGCCCGAAAGGGCTTGGCGCCACACTTCATACGTGTGGAGGCTCCGCATGTTCGGGCGCAATTTCCTGTTGCAGATTCCGCTTGTGATCCTTGCATTGCTGCTGGGAGGCGTTGGCGCCCGCTATGCCTTCACCCAGGGCATGCACACGATCGTCGCCTCGCGGACGACATCCGCGCCAAAAGTCGAGCCGCTGTCGATCCAGCCGCTCAGCGGCTGCGGGCTGGATAGCCAGCTCCGGCAGGACAACCCGCTTCGCTGCAAGATGGAGATGCGGGCCGCGGCCACCGAACGGCCGCTGGTCTTTCACGCCCAACCGCTGCCCACGATGACCAAGGCGCAATCGGAGGCCGCCAGCGGTTGGTTCCTACTGGCCGGGCTGGGCATCCCCTTGTCGCTCGGGATCGCAGCCTTCTTCGGTTACGCGCTGTTCCGTCACGCCTCGCGGCAGCCCGACTAGACTCCATCGCCGGGTTACCGCCTTGGCCAGACTCGACATCACCCAAGGCATTGCAGGCACGAGCGGAATTCCGGCTGGGGGAATTTGCGGCCAAATCTGCTCACCGGGGCAAAAACGGGGGTAGACTGGCCGCTGTCCCGGATTCCCGGTCCCGACGCGCCCTTGGCTGTGCCTGGCGAGCCGGGGAGGACGCCGGCGCAGGATGGATGGAGAAACAAGCGGCAGAATTGAAATTCAAATGCATTCGTAGGTGCAGACCCACTACATATGGTAGTCGCAGGCCAAAAATTTATTTCGAAGTGCAGTGCAGCGAAGTCTTGTATATAGCGAACCTCATGCTAGATAGAACTTCGTAATAGTTTTGGGAGGCGGAACGAAGCGCGGTCGTGACAGAAGAAACAACCTACACGCGCAAATTCCGTAAAGAACTGATGGCCGGGCTTTCCTCGCTCGTCCTGCTGGCGGTGCTCGCCCGCGCAGGACGGGAAATGTACGGGTATGAGATCGCCAAAGCCGTGAAGGCGGAGGGCGAAGGCGGACTGATCTTCAAGCAGGGCGCGATCTATCCCGTCCTGCGCTCGCTGAACCAGCTGGGCTTGCTGGATTCGCGGGTCGAGGCGTCCGCGTTCGGGCCGCCGCGGCGCTACTACAACATCACCGACGAAGGCCGCAAAGCGCTGTCCGAATGGCAAGGCGCCTGGAAGGACATGCGGGAGTTCGTCGACGATGCCCTCGCCGCGCAGGCGCAAGGAGCGGTTTATGAAGCAAGACCGTCCGCCTGAAACGGTCCGCGCATATCTCGACGCGCTTCAGCGCGCGCTGAAGGCTCAGGGCTGCAAGCCAGGCCTGATCTCGGACGCGCTCGCCGATTGCGAAGAGCATCTGAACAACGAGATCGCGACGAGCCCAGAGCGCAGCGAAGCGCAGGTTCTCGCCTCGGTCGTCGAAACCTACGGAACACCTGAGGAAATTGCTGAGGAGTACAAATCCATGGAAGCTGCCATTTCGGGGCCCTTCCCCAAATCCGACCAGCCCGCAGAACCGAAGCGTTACGGCTTCTTTGGAGTGGTGCGGGATCCGCGTGCCTATGGCGCGCTCATGTACATGCTGTTGTCGCTTGTGACCGGCATCTTTTATTTCGTCTGCGTGGTGACCGGAATCTCGCTCAGCCTCGGGCTGTTCATTCTGATCATCGGCATTCCGTTCGCGCTGCTGTTCATCGGCACGGTGCGTGTCCTGGCGCACGTCGAAGGCCGCATCGTCGAGGGATTGTTGCAGGTGCGCATGCCGCGCCGGCTGCCGCCGGTGACACAGGCCGATGAGACGATCGTGGCCCAGATCAAGACCGCGCTGACCGACATCCGCACCTGGTCGTCGATGTTTTATCTCGCGCTGATGTTGCCGCTCGGCGTTGCCTACTTCACGATCGCCGTAACGGGCATCTCGCTGTCGCTTGGCCTGACGCTGGGCTCGATCTGGAGCCTCATTACCGGAAAGAGCCAGGTACAGATCAGCGATGTGCCCTGGCTCGAGCATCTGTTCCACACCGCACCCGGCCTTGTGCTGCTTGTGGTTGTCGGGGTGCTGCTCTTCTTCATCCTGCTGCACATCGCGCGCGGGATCGGCTGGCTGCACGGCCGCATCGCCGAACTGCTTCTCGTCCGGCTCTAACCCCCAGAGAAAAGCCGGAAGAGGTTGCGCCGCTATCATTTGATGGCGGCGCATTCCTTTTGTGCGCCACGGAAATTGGCCCTGCCCTTGCGATGATTCGATCGAAACTCAGGCGCGTCTCAAATTGGATCAAATTTGAGGCTTAACGCCATGGTAACGGTTGACGCGGATCATGTACCGGAGGGTATATCAGGCGCCCACTTTCGGCCGGGCGAAATGGGCAGGGGCAGAAGGCCTCCCGCCAGCACGATGGACAGGAGTTGGCGTGGACCGTCGCAACCCGAGTACGATTGCGGATATCACGAATGGCTGGAGGCGCACCGCAAATGCGGCCGCAGCCATCCTCAATACAAACGACGGCCGCTGGGCTTTGGTTTCCACATCGGTGACGGCTCTCGTCGCCGGCTCGATCACATGGCTGGCATCGGGCTTGATGCCGCCGAATTCCGCCGGTTCGGTACGCGACCGTTCGATGATTCCCTATCAATTGTTCATGAAGCTTGCGGGCCACAATGCGCAGGGCGCGCAGTACGCCTCCTTCGCGCCGACGGGTCCCGTGGCCGCCTCCCCGGCTCAGACCAATTCCGCTGCGTCGCTCGACAACGCATTGGCCGATGAACGCGCCGGTGCGACAGGCGACGACTCTTCCGACATGGACACGCGCACGGTCACCCTCGATCGCGGCGATACGCTGGCCAGTGCGCTGACCGACGTCGGGGTCTCGCAGGACGATGCAAACGCCGCCATGCTGGCGCTCGGCAAGGTCTATGACCTGCGCGCCCTGAGAGCCGGAGAGAATTTCGACATCGCGTTCACGACCGCGCCGCAGAAGCCCGTCGCGCAGATCACGTACACGCCGCCCGCTTCTGCATCGGACGACAGCGACGGCGACGATGACGGCAGCGTGCAGGATGTCGAGGCCACGCCGATCGGCAAGCTGTTGTCTGTGTCCTATTCGCCTTCGGTGGATCACGAGATCACGATCAACCGCACCGCCAGCGGCGTGTTCACCGCGCAGGACGTGCACAAGTCCTTGACCGCGAAGTATCATCGTGCCGGCGCGACGATCGATTCCAGTCTCTATCTCGCAGCAATGCAGGCGGGCATTCCGGCCGACATCGTCGTGAAGATGATCCACATGTTCTCGTACGAGGTGGACTTCCAGCGCGACATCCGTCCTGGCAATTCGTTCGAGGTCTATTACGACTACTACTACACCCCCGACGGCCAGCCGGCGAAGGAAGGCGATATCACCTATGCCGCGATGAAGACCGGCGGCAAGACCATCGCGCTCTATCGCTATCAGCCGAACGGCGATACGCCCGACTACTTCGACGCACACGGCCAGAGCGCCAAGAGCATGCTGATGAAGACGCCGGTCGACGGCGCGCGCATCACATCCGGCTTCGGCATGCGCTTCCATCCCATCCTCGGCTACAGCCGCATGCACAAGGGCATCGACTTCGCCGTGCCGACGGGAACTCCGGTGATGGCGGCCGGCTCCGGCGTCATCAAGCAGGAAGGCTGGTCGAACGGGTACGGCAACTTCATGCTGATCGATCACCAGAATGGATATGCGACCGCGTACGGTCACCTTTCGCGCTTCGCCGCTGGAACGCATGTCGGAAGCCATGTGCGGCAGGGTCAGGTCGTTGCCTACTCCGGAATGACCGGCATGGCGACTGGGCCGCATCTGCATTACGAGATCCGCATCCACAACGTGCAGGTGAATCCAGCCACGGTGAAGGTGGCAACGGGACGCCGCCTCGTTGGCCGCGATCTGCGTGACTTCCTGATCAACCGAATGCACGTGGACACCGAGCTGGCGTCGCTCCCGCTCGAGACGAAACTTGCCGATCGCAACGGCGAGCTGCGCGCCACGCGCGACTAGTCCATCCGGCTCCCGTTGACGAACAGGCGATTGCGGCCTTTTGGACCTGCAATCGCCGTCGACGCGAATCCGTTTGCCAGCAGCAGGGCTTCAATTTTGGCGTCGTCCGCACTGTTCTCCATCTCGATCCACACCGTGCGCGCCTTGCCAAGCCACTCGCCAAGACCCTGAAGAACTTTCAGCTCGTGGCCGTCGACATCGATCTTCACGTGATCGGGCGGCGGGACTTCGAGTTCGCGAATGAGCTCGTCGCCCCGGAATGCAGCCACCATCTGAACACCGGCGGACTCGAATTCTCCGCGCATGTTTTCCGGTTTTTCCAGCGCGTGCATCGCTGTGCCGGGCTCCGTGCTCGCGAGGTAAAGCGGTTGCAGCCCCGTTGCATCCGACAAGGCCAGGCAGAGAGCGGTCGCGCGTTCGCCGAAGCCGTTCAGACCGATGTTGTGGGCGAGATGCGCGAACGTCCCCGCCACGGGCTCGAAGGATACGGCGCGCACGCCGGGGCCGGCGCAGGCATAGAGCGTGTAGAGCCCGACATTGGCGCCGACGTCCCACAGACATTCGCCCGACCTGATGTGCGTTTCGATCCACCATCGTGTGTCCGGCTCGTGGTCGAGGAAGCCGATCGCATGTCGGGCACTCATGGCGCTGCCGCAGCGGAAACGAAGCCTGCCGCGGGGAGTGCCAACTACAACCACCGGCGCCAGCATGGCCGAGGCGTGCGCCGCCGCCCGCGTGCCGGTGCGCCTGCCAAACAACCGCGTGATCCCGCGCGCCGCTCCGGCCAGCCCCGCTCCCAGCAGTTTCGACGCAGATGACATCGTCCGTCCTCGGATGATCGCGATGCCGCAGGGTCGGAGCGCGGCTTGAAACGGCTCGTTGCTGTGGAATAGCGTGACACAATTCAGTCGGGGCACAATGTTCTTCATTCACATCGGCCAGCGCAAGACCGGGACCACCAGTCTGCAACAGTTCTTCGCCATGAATGCTCAGGCGCTGGAAGCGGCAGGGGTCTGCTACACCGAGCTTGGGCGTAACGAGAGCCATCGCGCCCTGGCACAAGCGTTCGTTGAACCCCGGCCGGACGTTGCGCACCTACTGCCAAAGTTGCGACAGCTGGCATCTGCCAATCCCAGGCAGCGCTATCTCATCAGCTCCGAGATTTTCGAGCGGACAGACCCGGAAGGAATTACGCAGATTCGTGAGCTGTTGCAGCCGCACGACGTCCGCATTCTCGTCTACATCCGCAATTTCGCGGACCAGAAGGTTTCGTTTTACAACCAGCGAACGAAGTCCGGCGCCAACGTGGACGACTTTGATCACTTCTTCGAGCACGAGAAATTTGTCAGCGGTGGCTTTGAGAAGCTCGAGCAGTGGTCGCGCGTGTTCGGCAAGGAGAATTTGCGGGTCGTTGCGCTGGACAGCCTCACCGGCGACAACGCGCTCATTCACGATGCACTAGCGGCAATGGATATTTCTCTCGACGCGCTGCCCACCGTCGATCAGGCCAGCCTCGCGCTGCGCAATGTCTCCTATGGCTGGAAAGTGACGGAGTTGTTCCGCGCATTATCCGGCTCGCTATGGGCGGAGGAACGGCTGATCCGCGTAAACCGCCGCGAAGTGAAGAAGCGGCCGCACAAGCGCGTCCTGCTCTCCGAATGTGAACGCATCGCCTCGGACCTCGGCTTTGCAGGCGACCGCGCGGCCTACCTCACCAGGGCGCAGGCGGCCCAACTCCAGAGCGATTATTTCAACGCGATCCAGCGACTCAATGCGTTCGTGGACGCGTCCATTTCCCTGGGAGCCCCCAAGGAAGCGGAAGAGCGGCCGTTCCTTCCCAGTGTCGAGCGTATTCCCGCCGGAGAGCGAACGAGTTTCGCGCAAGCGTTGGCGAAGACGAATTTGCGCCAGCGCCTCCCCGGACTGGAGAAGGCGCTGGCACGCCTTGCCTAATGCACGGCGTGGCTCGGCGCGTCCGGTTCAAGGAAATCGTCGCCGACATCGAAGCTCTGGCCGTTGATGACGAGGCCGGTTTTTCCAGCACTCACCTTCACATGCGCACCATCGCCGATCTTGCCTTCGAGCATCATCTGCGCCAGCGGATCCTGCAGCCGCCGCTGGATCACGCGCTTTAGCGGACGCGCGCCGTAGACGGGATCGTATCCGGCATTGGCGAGCCATTCGCGCGCCTTGTCGTCAAGATCGATCTCGATCTTGCGGTCGGCCAAAAGCTTGTCGAGCCGCGCGATCTGGATATCGACGATCTTGTCCATGTTCCCCCGCGAAAGACGATGGAACAGGATGATTTCGTCCAGCCGGTTGAGGAACTCGGGCCGGAAATGCGCACGCACGGCTTCCATGACCTTGGCGCGCGAGGCCTTCGTTTCTTCGCCGGTCAGATACTCGGTGCCGAGGTTCGAGGTGAGGATGATCACCGTGTTCTTGAAATCCACGGTGCGGCCCTGCCCGTCCGTCAGGCGGCCGTCATCCAGAACCTGCAACAGCACATTGAAGACGTCGTGGTGCGCCTTCTCGACCTCGTCGAACAGGATCACCTGATAAGGCCTGCGCCGCACCGCCTCGGTGAGCACGCCGCCCTCCTCGTAGCCCACATATCCCGGCGGTGCACCGATCAGGCGCGACACGGCGTGCTTCTCCATGAACTCGCTCATGTCGATGCGCACCATGGCGGTGTCGTCGTCGAAGAGGAATTCGGCGAGCGCCTTGGTCAGCTCGGTCTTGCCGACGCCGGTCGGACCCAGGAAGAGGAATGAGCCGATAGGCCGGTTCGGATCCTGAAGACCTGCACGAGCCCGCCGCACCGCATTGGAAACCGCGCGGACAGCCTCGTTCTGGCCGACCACGCGCTGCTCGAGCGATTTTTCCATGTGCAGCAGCTTGGCGCGTTCGCCTTCCAGCATCTTGTCGACGGGAATGCCGGTCCAGCGCGAAACCACCTGAGCGATGTTCTCCGGCGTCACCGCCTCGTTCACGAGGGCTGCACTCTCCTTGTCCTCGATGGCCTTCAGCTTCTTCTCGAGATCGGGAATGACGCCATAGGTCAGTTCGCCGGCGCGAGAGAAGTTGCCGCGCCGCTGCGCGATCTCGACTTCGGCGCGCGCCTTGTCGAGCTGCTCTTTCAAGCTCTGGGTGTCCTGGACGGATTTCTTCTCCTCTTGCCAGCGTGCGGTGAGCGACGCGGACTTGTCTTCGAGATCGCCGAGTTCGCCTTCAAGCGCAACCAATCGATCCTTCGAAGCCTTGTCGGTTTCCTTCTTCAGCGCCTCGCGCTCGATCTTGAGCTGGATGATGCGGCGGTCCAGTTCGTCCAGCTCCTCGGGCTTGGAATCCACCTGCATGCGCAGGCGTGAGGCCGCTTCGTCCATCAGGTCGATGGCCTTGTCGGGAAGAAAGCGATCGGTGATGTAGCGGTTGGAAAGCTGCGCCGCGGAAACGATGGCGGAATCGGTGATGCGCACGCCATGGTGCACTTCGTACTTCTCCTTCAGACCGCGCAGGATCGAGATCGTATCCTCGACTGTCGGCTCTGAGACGAACACGGGCTGGAAGCGCCGGGCCAGCGCTGCGTCCTTCTCGATATACTTGCGGTATTCGTCGAGCGTGGTGGCGCCGACGCAGTGCAGCTCACCGCGAGCCAGAGCCGGCTTAAGAAGGTTCGACGCATCCATCGCACCTTCCGCCTTGCCGGCGCCGACCAACACATGGAGCTCGTCGATGAAAAGAACCACCTTGCCCTGCGCGGCCGTGATTTCAGATAGGACCGCCTTCAGCCGCTCCTCGAATTCGCCGCGGAATTTGGCGCCGGCGATCAGCGCGCCCATGTCGAGAGCCATCAACCGCTTGTCACGGAGGGATTCCGGAACATCGCCATTGACGATGCGCAGCGCCAGGCCTTCGGCGATGGCCGTCTTGCCGACGCCGGGCTCGCCGATGAGCACGGGATTGTTCTTCGTGCGGCGGGAGAGAACCTGGATGGTGCGGCGGATTTCTTCGTCGCGACCGATCACCGGATCGAGCTTGCCGTTACGGGCAAGCTCGGTGAGATCGCGGGCATATTTCTTCAACGCGTCGTATTGATTTTCCGCCGTCGCGGAATCCGCAACGCGGCCCTGGCGCAGATCGGAAATTGCCTTGTTCAAACCCTGCGGCGTGACGCCAGCATCCTTCAGGATGCGCGCGGCATCGGTCCCCTGGGCCATCGCAAGCGCCAGCAGCAGATATTCGGCCGTGACGTAAGAGTCGCCAGCCTTCTTCGCCGCCTGTTCGGCGCTGTCGAGCAGCCTTGCCGTTTCCGGCGCGAGATAAACTTGCCCGTTGCCGCCCTGCACCTGCGGGACTTTGGCGAGCGCCATCTCGTTTTCGCTGCGCACCTGATCGGGGCGGCCGCCGGCAGCGCGGATCAGGCGGGCGGCCAAGCCTTCCTCATCATCGATCAGCACCTTCAGGAGATGCTGCGGCAGGAGCTGCTGGTTGTTGTTGCGTAAGGCGAGGCCTTGCGCTGATTGAATGAAGCCGCGCGAACGCTCGGTGAATTTTTCGATATCCATGGTCATCCTTCCGGGCGCGTCCCGTAACGGCCCCCGAAGCGGACCATGTGACGCCCCAATGGCTGCGGCCTGTCAAGCACCGCAACCCGACCTTATGTGTGTTCTGGCTTATGGACCTGCAAGGGGCGGACGGCCCCTTCGCGCTATTCCGGGGCGGTCTCTACCGCGCCCTCGTCCATGTTGCCCTGGTTCTCGGCGAGCGAGAACGAAGGGCCGCTCGACTGCGCCTGGCCGCCATCCTCCGCACCGTTGCCGTTCGGCCGGCCGTTGACGTTGCCGTTGCCGTTGTAGGGCTGCGAGCCACGATTCTGGTTCTGGAACTGCTGCTGATTCTGAACCGCAGCGGCCGCCATGATCCGGTAGTAGTGCTCGGCGTGCTGGAGGTAGTTTTCGGCGGCTACGCGATCGCCAGCTGAATTCGCATCGCGGGCAAGCTGCAGATACTTCTCGTACACGTGAGAGGCGGAGCCGCGAATTTTCACTTCCGGGCCGTTCGAATCGAAGGTGCGATTTCCGCCGCCGCCACCACCGCCACCGACGTTATGGCTATGACTACCTTGCGGCCTGCGGCCGCGCTGACGTGATCGTGTCACTTAGACCCCTTTTTCATCTTCAAGGCGCCGGAGCGCGCGAGGGCAACCGAACTGAATTTCTGGGCTTGCCGCCCGCGCCAAAGGGCGCGTCTCTCTTCTCTCATTGCACAGGAGCGCAGAACTCGTCTGTTCTCATTTCGGAACCGGCGCTTCACGCGCCCTGCCACCCCTCGTGGCGGCCGAAGGCTTTCTCGCCTGCGGCTGGGTCCCTCTCCCCGGGACGGAAACTATCGAGTCGGCCTTCCGTTTCCAACCTTTTTTTCGGGCTTGGTTATGAGGGTTTTCCCTAGCGTTTCACCACGACACAGCGCGGGATTCCGGCCAGATCCGGAACGACCCGGGCCACCTTCAGGCCCGCCGATTCCATGACCTCAGACACCATATGGTGCTGGCCGTGGCCGATTTCCAGATAGGCACTTCCTCCCGGGGTAAGGGCCGCCACCAGGACCGGTGCAAGGCTTCGATAAGCGTTCAGGCCGTCCGGTCCGCCGTCCAGCGCGCCCAAGGGCTCAAATGATCGGACGTCAGCCGCAAGGTCCGGAATGTGTAAGGTTTCGATGTAGGGCGGGTTAGAAAAAATGACGTCGAACAGGCCCGCGACGCCGGTCTGCCAGTCCGCCAATTTCAATTCGCATCGTTTCTCAA
>DATIYG010000374.1:0-4110 GCA_035517755.1 Rhizomicrobium sp.
GATTGCACGGCAAGCGGACCAAGCAACAGCACGGGATCCTGGCCTACGACAATCGGCCAGAAACGCACCGAGCCGCGCAACGTGCCATCCTCGATCGCCACGAACGACAGACGCGGGTCGGGATCGACACCTTCGCGCAAACGATAGGCCGACTTGGCAAAACGGCCTGGGCCGAATGCTTTCGCAACCAGCGCATCGGCGGCGGCCGTATCAGCCGGCGTCTCGTGCCGGATTTCCCAGGACGGCTGGTTCGGAGAGGGCATGACGCGCGACCTTAGCCGCGTGAAGCGCCAACGCAAGCGCTACCAGTAGGGCGACGGATCCGCTCTGCCGAGCATTTCCGCGAAGCGTCGCAAGGTGCCGCGTGTGGCGTCCTCTGGCGGCGCCGCCGGATCGGCCCAAATGATCGCGACGATCTCGGCGCTCGGATGAAAATCGATCACCGCATCGGGAATGCGATAGAGCGCGACCACATTCGTCGTGATGCCAACGGCGCGCGTGTAGAGCCCCTGCAGCACCGGCACGCCCGCGGACTTCAGACCGACTTCTTCACGGCATTCGCGCAGCGCGGCTTCTGCCGGCGGCTCGCCGCGATCCACGCCGCCACCGGGAAAATGCCATCCCGGCGAATAGCGCTGACGCACGAGCAGCACGTTTCGGTCCGCGTTCTCGATGATGGCGCTGACACCGAAGGCCACCGGCGACGCGAAGGCCTTGAAGGCGAGCAGCCACGGCAGGAATGGAGATTGTCGCGCGGCCATCGGAAGCGCCTTCGATTCGTAAACAGATCATAACCAATCGGTCTTCAGACTGCTTAACGAACCGGCCGCCGGGAAGCCCATCCACACCGGCCGTGGCTTACCTGGTTCATGGCTCCTTAAGGCCTCCCGTTAATACTGCCGTGATGGCGGGGGCGTGCGCTGCGGGGCGCGGGCCTCGCGTGCGCAGCGGTATCGGGATTCTTCATGCTTCAGATCGGCGGCATCGTCTTCCTGTTCGCCATGGTGTTCGGCGGCTTCCTGATTTCGGGCGGCTCACTCAGCGTCGTGCTCGAAGCCCTTCCGCACGAGATGATGACGATCGGCGGCGCCGCCATCGGTGCACTCCTCATCGCGGGTTCCATGTTTTCGCTGAAAAAAATTGGCGGCGAGATGGGCAAGGTCATCTCCGGACCGAAATGGAAGCCGTCCGACTATCGCGATCTGCTCTGCCTCCTGTTCCTCCTCGCCAAGACGATGAAGACGAAGGGCTTGATCGCGCTCGAAGCGCACATTGAAAGACCGGAGGAGTCCTCCATCTTCAAGCGCTACCCGCATATCGCCAAGGACCACTTCGCGCTGGCCTTCATCTGCGACACGCTGCGCATGATGACGATGAGCCTGGAGGACCCGCACCAGGTCGAAGCGGCCATGGACAAGCAGCTCGAGAAGCATCACGCCGAGGCGCTGGTTCCCGCCAGTTCACTGCAGGCCACGGCGGATGCGCTGCCCGCCCTCGGCATCGTGGCTGCCGTGCTGGGCGTCATCAAGACGATGGGCGCCATCAGCGAGCCGCCGGAGGTTCTGGGCCGCATGATCGGCTCCGCACTCGTCGGCACGTTCCTGGGCGTGTTTCTGTCATACGGAATCGTCGGGCCGATTTCGCAGCGCCTCAAATCCATCGTCGAGGAAGAGGCGCTGTTCTACCACGTGATCCGCGACATCCTCGTCGCCCATCTGCATGGCAACGCGGCTCAGGTATCGGTGGAGATCGGCCGCGGCAGCGTGCCGAGCATCGCCCAGCCGACCTTTCAGGAGCTGGAAGAGGCGCTAAACACGATCCCGCCGGACGCGAGCTAGTTCCAGCGCCTTCTGTCGCTGGTCGTCCAGCGTGACGAAGAAGGTCGCGAGCGTGCCCGCCAGAATCCCGAGCGGTACCGCGTAAACGACGTCGATATCGCAACCCATGACGATGATTGCCGTGACGGCAAGACCGGTCCACTGACCCACGTTTCGAGGCATCCCAGAATTCACTCGAAGCCAACGCGCGAGCCTCCCCGACTGTCTCCGCCGGGGAAAGAAAACTCTTAACGAGAGGTTAATGGGCGCAATCGGACTTTGCGGATTAGCCGCCGAGGTCCTGCTTCTTCTGCAGATATTCTTCCCGCTGGATCTCGCCTCGGGCATAGCGGCCTTCCAGAATGTCGAGCGCCTCGGAGCGGCTCTTCGGCCCCGAACCGGGGACGCCATAGTAGTAGTGATGGTGTCGGCCGAAGATCAGCCACAGGATCAGCACGAGAACGAGCAGCGACAGAAGCCCGTGAAACGGTGCGAAAATGAAGAATGGCCAGAACCACCAATGGAACATTTGCTCCTCCCGAGCTGACTTGCGGGAGATATAGGTATCCCCGGTTCCAAAGCGAATAGCGAATGGCGAGTGGCGAATGGGGTATTCCGGCCGACTTCCGCCGTTCTTCTCCCTGTTCGCTATTCGCTACTCCCTATTCGCTTCTCTCACACCGTGAACTTGATCCCCTGCGCCAGCGGCAGCGCGTCGGAATAGTTCACGGTCGCCGTTTGGCGCCGCATGTACGCCTTCCACGAATCCGACCCGGATTCGCGGCCGCCGCCGGTCTCTTTCTCACCGCCGAACGCGCCGCCGATCTCTGCACCCGACGGCCCGATGTTCACATTCGCGATGCCGCAATCCGAACCCGCCGCAGCGACGAACCGCTCGGCCTCCTGCATGTCCATCGTGAAGATGCACGACGACAAGCCCTGCGGCACCGCATTGTGCTTCGCCATCGCGTCGTCGAACGCGCGATACTTCATCACGTAAAGAATGGGCGCGAAGGTTTCATGGCAGACAATTGGTGTCTGGTCCGGCATCTCCACGATGGCCGGTTTCACGTAATAGCCATTTGGGAACTTGTCGGCGAGCACACGTCCGCCGCCGGTGATCGCGCCGCTCTCGTCGCGGGCCTGTACCAGCGCGCGCTCCATGTTGTCGAATGCGCCCTTGTCGATCAGCGGGCCGACCAGCGTGCCGGTCTCGAGCGGATTGCCGATTGGCAGGTCGGCGTAGACCTTCTTCAGCGCCGGGACGAGGGTGTCGTAGATCGATTCATGCACGAACAAACGGCGCAACGACGTGCAGCGCTGGCCCGCGGTGCCGACCGCGGCAAAAAGGATCGCGCGCGTGGCGAGATCGAGCTTCGCAGTTGGCGTCACGATCATGGCGTTGTTGCCGCCAAGCTCGAGGATGCTCTTGCCGAAGCGGGCCGCCACGACGGGCGCCAATTCACGGCCCATGCGTGTCGAGCCGGTCGCGCTGACCACCGGGATGCGGCGATCCTTCGCCAGCATCTCGCCAACATCGCGCAAGCCAAGCACGACCTGTGAGAGATTCGCGGGCGCATCGCCGAACTTCGCCACCGCGCGCTCGAACAGCGCCTGCGTGGCGAGAGCCGTCAACGGCGCCTTCTCGCTAGGCTTCCAGATGACGCTGTCGCCGCACACCAGCGCCAGCGCCGCATTCCAAGCCCACACCGCGACCGGAAAATTGAACGCGGAAATGATCGCGACCGGCCCCGCCGGATGCCACTGCTCCATCATGCGATGGCCAGGCCGCTCGGACGCAATGATCAGGCCGTAAAGCTGGCGCGACAGACCGACCGCGAAATCGCAGATGTCGATCATCTCCTGCACTTCGCCGAGACCTTCCTGCAGAATCTTGCCGGCTTCGAGCGTGACGAGGCGGCCGAGCGCGTCCTTGTTGGCCCGCAGCTCCTCGCCGAACAGGCGCACCAGTTCACCGCGGCGCGGGGCTGGCACGTTGCGCCATTCCTCGAACGCCACGACGCTCGCGGCGATCTTCTTCTCGACCGATCCCGCATCGTCATAGGTGACGCGCCCGATCTCCGCGCCATCGATGGGGGAGCGGGCAACGACGTCGCCTTTGGTTTTTACGCCGAGGGTCGAGAGAAGATCGGTCATCGGATCAGTGTCCCTTGCCGTAATAACGTCCGAAGCGGTTGTTCAGGAAATCGCCAAGCGCGGCGTCTTCCTGGCGAACGAAGCCCTTCTGGGGCAGCTTGCCCTCAACCAGCATATCGCACATCGCGCAGATTCC
>DATIYG010000375.1:0-2503 GCA_035517755.1 Rhizomicrobium sp.
TCGAGAAGATCACCGGAATCGGAATCCTGAATCAGAAGCTGTCATACCTCATGCGCGCAGGCGCGCCGGATTCGCTCGACCGCATGGTCGGGTTCAACTACGGCAGCATGGCCGTGCAGCTGATGGACGAAGGAAAATCCGGCCTCATGATGGCGATCCAGGACGGCAAGTACACGACCGTTCCCGGCGACACCTGCATCAAGGGCGAGCGGCGCGTGAATGTGCCGGAGATGTACGACGACAAGAACTACAAGCCGCGGATCAAGAACATGCCCGGCAAGCCGATGTTCCTCTACTAGACGAGAAAGACGTGAAAAGACGATTTGGCGCCGCATTTGGCGCAACGCTCTCCTTTTTCCTGACGCAGGCCCAGGCGCCGGCGCCGCAAACCGCCACGCTCACCGTGAAGGTGGAAAACGTCTCGCCCAAGGGCGGCGACATGCGCGTGGCGCTCTACACGCAGGCGACGTGGGACGACGACAAATCGACGCCTGTCGCCACTGGTGTGGTACCAGCTGTGACGCCGGAAACCACCATCGTGCTGCAAAGCATCGCGCCGGGCACCTACGGCCTGAAGGCATTCCAGGATTTCAACCGCAACGGCGAATTCGACTTCAACTTCCTGCACTTGCCGGCGGAGAAATACGCCTTTTCGAACGACGCACGGCCACTGTTCAACGATCCCGCCTTCGATCGCGCCAAGTTCACTTTGCATGCGGGTGACAATACAATCACCATCCACATGCAGTGAGCGGGCCGATGATTCCACGCCTTGAAACCGAACGCCTGATCATGCGCGAGTGGCGGCACGGCGACCTCGATGCATTCGCCCCGTTTCTCGCCGATGAAGAGGTCGTGCGCTATCTTTCGGGCTCGACATCGGATCGCAACGAATCGTGGCGCAACATCGCGGGCTCGGCCGGCCACTGGCTGCTGCGCGGCTATGGCACCTGGGCGGTTGAGCGAAAATCGGACGGCGCACTCATCGGCAAGGTCGGCCTCATCTATCCGGAAGGCTGGCCCGGCCTCGAAGTGGGCTGGACATTGGGCCGCCCCTATTGGGGCCAGGGTTACGCAACCGAATCCGCGCGCGCCGCGATGAACTACGGCTTCCTCACGCAAGGCGTCGACAAGCTCCTGTCCCTCATCAATGTCGACAACACGAACTCGCAGCGCGTGGCCAAGCGGCTCGGCGAAACCCGCGGGCCAGAGCACGATCTGGTCGTCGCCGGCAAAGTGCACAAGATCCACATCTGGAGCATCACCAGAGAGGAATGGCGCAAGCGCGCGGTTCTTCCATGAGTGACGCACTGCCGCTCTATCGCGGCCGCGACTTCGCCGTTTATCTCGCCAGCCGATTTCTCTCCACCAGCGCGATGATGATCCTGTCGGTTGCGGTGGGCTGGCACATCTACGACATCACGCGGTCCGCCATGGCGCTCGGGTTTGTGGGGCTCGCGCAATTCGGGCCGATGTTCCTCTTGACGCTGCCAGCTGGCGATATCGCGGACCGTTTCGACCAGCGCAAGGTCTACGCGCTAAGCCTCGGCGTGGCCGGAATCAGTGGGACGCTACTTGTGGTGCTTGCGCTGCTGAATGTGCGCACAGCGCTACCGTTCTATTTCGTGCTGATGCTGTTCGGAGCGGCGCGCGGGTTTACGGGCCCCGCCTCGCAATCGCTGCTGCCGTTTCTTGTGCCGCAAGAGCGTCTACCGAAATCCATCGCCTGGGCCTCATCCGCCTTTCAGACGGCCGTGATCGCCGGCCCGGCGCTCGGTGGCTTCCTCTATGCGCTGGGACCTGTCGCCGCCTATTCGGCTTGTGCCATATGCTTTTTCGCGGCGGGGATCGGAATGTCCACGCTGGGCGGGCGACGTCTCGTTCGCGGACAGCATCGCGCCCATGCGATCGAGCGGGTGAAGGAAGGCGTGCGGTTCGTGTGGCATCGCCCCGTCGTGCTCGGCGCGATCTCGCTCGATTTGTTCGCCGTTCTGCTCGGCGGTGCCACCGCGCTATTGCCGATTTTCGCCCGCGATATCCTGCATGTCGGGCCGCTGGGTCTGGGCCTGCTGCGCAGCGCACCGGCGCTCGGCGCAGCGCTCGTCGCCGTCTCGCTCGGGCGCCGTCCACTGGAGACAAAGACCGGTGCCAAGATGTTCGGCGCGGTCGTGGTCTTCGGGCTCGCAACCATCGTGTTCGGTGTGTCGACCAATGTCTATCTGTCCTTCGCGGCGCTCTTCGTGTTGGGCGCCTCCGACATGGTAAGCGTGTTCATCCGCTCCGCGCTGATCCAGTTCGCCACGCCTGATCCCATGCGTGGACGCGTCTCCGCCGTGAACATGCTGTTCATCGGCGCCTCCAACGAGTTGGGCGAATTCGAATCCGGCGTCACGGCGGCATGGTTCGGCACGGTGCCGTCCGTCGTCATCGGCGGACTTGGCACGCTGGCGGTCGTCGCCATCTGGATGTGGCTGTTCCCGCCGCTGCGCACCGTCGACCGGCT
>DATIYG010000376.1:0-3456 GCA_035517755.1 Rhizomicrobium sp.
TGGGGGACGGTCGCATCTCCCTGGGCCGCCAGCATAAGCCAATCGATCTTCTGCTCGTGGATGCCTTCACCTCGGATTCCGTTCCGATTCACATGCTGACGAAGGAAGCGTTTGCCCTCTACAAGGCAAAACTGTCACCACACGGCGTGATCGGATTGAATATCTCCAATCGCAACATGGAGCTTGCCAGCGTGGTTGCGGCATCAGCTGCAGCGAACGGCATGGTGACCGCGGTGAAGCGGGACGCAAAAGAGCTCGACACGCAGAATACATTGCGTGCGGCAGCTGAAATCGTGGTCGTTGCCCGCTCCGACCGGGATCTTATGGCGCTTCACCTCAAGGGCTGGCGGGTCGTTACGCCGCCATCCGGCGTGGCCACATGGACGGACGATTATTCCAATGTGCCGGCCGCCATTCTCCGCAAGCTTGAATCCCGTTGACACAGCCTTGATCGATTGGTGCTCTACACGGGGCGGAATCGTGTACCATTGCGCGCACAATCCGGGGCTGGAACATCGTGACCATCGACAGACGCAAGGCGCTTTCGCTGCTGGCATTGACGTCGGCTGCACCTCTATCCGTTTCCGCGAAGGAAGCGGCACACCATTCGGTTGCAGTATCCTTCAAGCATGGCGTGGCCAGCGGCGATCCGCATTCCGGCAGCGTGCTGCTGTGGACCCGGGTGACGCCTGCGAACGCTGGAACAGGGGGTGACATTCAAGTCGCATGGGAAGTTTCCTCCGACAGCAGCTTCAAGCGCGTCGCGACGCACGGCATTTTCCGAACGCATGCCGGCCGCGACTTCACAGTGAAGGCAATTGCCGAAGGTCTGAAACCCGGAACAGAGTATTTCTATCGCTTTCGCGCCGGGAAGACGGTTTCGCCAGTCGGACGCACGCGGACGCTGCCCGAAGGCCCGATCAAAGATGCCGTCCTCGCCTTCGTCACATGCTCGCTTTATCCGGCCGGCTACTTTAACGCCTACGATCATCTGGCGAAACTCGACCGCATCGATGCCATCGTCGAGCTCGGCGACTACTATTACGAATACGGTGCCAAGCCCGACGACTATGGAATGAACATCGGAAAAAAGCTGAACCGCATTCCCGATCCGCCGCACGACATCGTCAGCCTCGCCGACTACCGCACACGTCACGCGTTGTACAAAAGCGATCCCGACTTGCAAGCCGCGCACGCTCGTGCCCCCTGGATCTGCGTCTGGGACGATCACGAAACGGCAAACGATTCCTGGGTCGGCGGTGCCGAAAACCACAATCCGCAGACCGAAGGGCCATGGATCACGCGCGAGCAAGCGGCGCTCAAGGCCTATTACGAATGGATGCCGATCCGCGAGCCCGAACCCGGCCGCGCCTTCGAGGCGATCAACCGCTCCTTCCAGTTCGGCGATCTGGCGACCTTGATCATGGTCGAGACGCGGCTCGTCGCCCGCTCGCAGCAGCTGGAATATGACCGCGACGGCGATATTCCGCTGGCGGTCTACGATTCCGCAGATCCGGCAACACGCAAGCAGGTGACCGATCCGGCGAAGGTCGCGATGGTGATGGCGGCCGTGAAGGCCGGCAATCCGCCGCCCGCGCCTTACATCGTCGGCCCGGACGTGAAGGCGCTCTACAACATCATCGACGACCCCGAACGTCAGATGCTTGGCGCCCGCCAGGAGGAATGGATCAAGCTCGAGGTCGCCAATTCCGTCGCATCCGGGCGCCCGTGGCAAATCTTCGGCAATCAGGTGGTGATGGCGCGGGTGCAGGCGCCGGATATTCAGCACGCCATGGGCGGGCCGGAGAAGGTCGCCGCGCTCGCGGCGAAGCTGCCACCGCGCGTGGCGAGCCGGCTGACAAAGTACGCGACCTATTTCTCGTTCGACATTCCGATGGACCTCGATGGATGGGATGGATACATGGCCGCGCGCGAACGCATGTACGATGCGATCAAGGCTTCCAATGCCAACGCGGTCATTGTCTCCGGCGACAGCCATGCTGCCTGGGTGAACCAGCTTTACGATGCGGCCGGGACCACGAAAGTCGCCGCGGAGTTCGGCGTCACCTCCATCACCAGCCCCTCGGTCGGAGAAGCGGTGCCCTTCCTCGATGTCGCCAAGCTCGTGATGGCGAAGAACAAGGAAGTCCTGTTCAACGACCAGAAGTCGCACGGCTATACCAGGCTCACCGTCACCCGCGACGCGGTGGTGGGAGAGCATGTGACGGTCGAGAAGCTGGCCAAGCCCTACACGGCCTCGATGCTGGTGACCTATCGGGTCAGCCCGGCCGAGGGCCCGGGAATCGGAGCGATCGAGAAGGCCTGACCACCAGTCCTTGCGGTCGCCCTCGGTGCAAGCCCTGGATCGAGTAGTCGTTTGCCAAGTGCGCCGCGCAACTCCGAGTTTTCCGCACTTGACAATCACTCGCAACTGGGCGATCACCACCCCCGAAACCGCCCCAAGGGTCCGGCTGGAATGATCGTCTGCGTGTGCAATAGGCTGAACGAGTCGCGTATCCGGATGGCCATCGCTGCTGGCGCCGAAACGCCGTGCGAGGTCTATGCCGGCTGCGGCGTTGAGAGGAATTGCGGACGATGCCAGGACACGATCGCCGAAATGCTGGACGAAATGCTTCCTCCGGAGCTGGACAAGGCGGCGTAGGCCCCGCCCCTGTTGCATCCATCCAGGGCGATGCGGGCGTTCTTCGCTTCCTCAACACGGTCCTGAAGAACGAACTGACCGCGATCAATCAATACTTCCTGCACTCGCGCATGCTGGCCGATTGGGGGCTCAGTCATCTGGCCAAGCACGAATACGATGAGTCGCTTGATGAGATGCGCCATGCCGACCGGCTGACCAAGCGCATCCTCGTGCTCGGCGGGCTGCCCAACTTCCAGGACCTCGGCAAGCTTCTGATCGGAGAAGATGTCGAGGATGTCCTCAAGTGCGATTTGAAGCTCGAGCAGCGCGCCTATCCCGATCTGAAAGCCGCCATCGCGCATTGCGAGAAGATCGCAGACTTCGTGTCGCGCGAACTGTTCGTGCACATCCTCGAAAGCGAGGAAGAGCACATCGACTGGCTGCAGACGCAGATGCGCATGATCCACCAGATGGGTCTGCAGAACTACGTGCAGCTTCAAAGCGAAGCAAAGGGCGCCAGCAGCGCCAGCTAACCGGCGGCGAACAGCGCCTCGTGCCGGGCCACGATCTTCGGCCAGAGGTGTGCTGCTTCCGGAGCGTCGAGATCGAATTCGCGCGCAAGCACCGTCAGCAATTCATCCGCATCCGCTAACAGCCGTTCGTCCGTGCCTTTTGGCGTGACCTTCCGCAACACGCGGCCGCGCAGGATCGTGATACCGCCCTTCGTGTGCCGCTGGCAGACGAGATTCTGCACGAAGGGCGACGTCTCGGACGTTTGCAGGAAGCGGCACTTCTCGGCCAGCAACCTCTCGTCG
>DATIYG010000377.1:0-3679 GCA_035517755.1 Rhizomicrobium sp.
CCTCAGCCAGCAAGTAATGCAAATAACTTCGATCATAACCGATAGTGTGAAAAAACTACCGATCTCTGCGGGCATCAGTCCGTAGACACGTCGTCGCGACGTAAGTTCCTTGTGCTTTTCCAACAATGCGCAATTCAGAGCCGGTCCCTTTCAACGTATGCGTCCGGTGAAGGCCACCTTGCGGAGATGGGCTATAGCGTGAAGTCATAGGACTAATCCTAGGGCTAGTCCTATGACGAAGGCGCAGGTTGAGGTGATCACGTCGGTGCAGCGTCGCCGGCACTGGTCGCGGGCGGAGAAGGAACGGATTGTTGCCGCGGCAATGGAGCCCGGCGCGGTTGCCTCCGAGGTTGCTCGTGCATCCGGGATTTACGTCAGCCAACTGTTCCGGTGGCGCCGGCAACTCTGCGAGCCAGCGCAAATTCCAGCGGTGTTCACTCCGGTCGCCGTCACGCCGGAGCCTGAAGGGGTCTCGCCGACGTCGCCGGAGAAGGCTGGCGTCATCGAGATCGAGTTTGCCAGCGGCGGGCGAATGCGGATATCGGGATCGGTCGAAGCGTCGACGGTATCGGCGCTGATGAAGGCGCTGGCGAAGGGCAAGCGGCGGCGATGATCCCGGTCCCGAGCGGTGCCCGGGTTTGGCTGGCGGCTGGGCACACCGACATGCGCAAGGGCTTTGATGGACTGGCGCTGCTAGTGCAGGAGATGCTCAAGCGCGATCCGCACAGTGGGCACCTGTTTGTGTTCCGCGGACGCCGCGGCGGGCTGATCAAGTTGTTGTGGCATGACGGGCAAGGGATGTGTCTGTTCGCGAAGCGGCTGGAGCGTGGCCGCTTTATCTGGCCCTCGCCGGCCGACGGTAGCGTGACGATCTCATCGGCGCAGCTCGGCTACCTTCTGGAAGGCATCGACTGGCGAATGCCGCAACAGACGTGGCGACCGCAGGCCGCCGGCTGATTGCGGCATTGTGAATCACGATATGATTGTCTTCGCAGGCGCGTCGGCTTGTGATTCCATCTTGGCGATGAGCCGTGATGATTCGCTTCCGACCGATCTGGCGAGTGCCCATGCGCTCATCATCGCGCAGCGGACGGCCCTGAGTGCGGCCGAGTTGCGAACCAGGGCGGCAGAGAGCGAGGCGCAATACTGCGCGCTGTTGATCGAGAAGCTCAAGTTCACGATCAGGAAGCTGCGGCACGAACGGTTCGGCCAATCCTCAGAGCGCGGTGCGCTGCTCGATCAGCTTGAGCTTCAACTCGCCGATTTGGAAGCGGATGTCGCGCAATCAGAAGCGGCAGCACGGATGGCCGCGACAGGTGACAAGATTATGGTGGCGTCGTTCGAACGGCGCCGGCCGGCACGCCGGCCACTTCCCGAGCATCTACCGCGCGAGCGGATTGTCTATCCGGCGCCCTTGGCCTGCCCGTGCTGCGGCGGCACGACACTGCGCAAGATCGGCGAGGATGTGACGGAGACGTTGGAACTCATTCCGCGCCAATGGAAAGTGATCCAGCATGTGCGCGAGAAGTTCTCCTGCCGGGCCTGCGAAGCGATCACCCAGCCGCCGGCTCCATCGCATCCAATCGCGCGCGGGCGCGCCGGTCCAAAACTCCTCGCCCATATCCTGTTCTCCAAGTACGGCTTGCATCTGCCGCTCAACCGTCAAAGTGCCGTCTATGCGCGGGAAGGCGTCGATCTCGACGTGTCGACGCTTGCCGACTGGGTGGGCGCGGCGGCGGCGACGCTGATGCCACTGGTCGAGGCGATCCGCGCCCATGTCTTTGCGGCAGAGCGCATCCATGCCGACGACACCACCGTGCCGGTGCTGGCCAAGGGCAAGACCCGCACTGGCCGATTATGGACCTATGTGCGCGATGATCGGCCCTTTGCCGGCCCGGGTCCGCCAGCGGCGGTGTTTTTCTATTCGCGCGATCGTGGCGGCGAGCACCCTGAGCAGCATTTGGCCGGCTTCGCCGGATTGATGCAGGCGGACGCCTATGCCGGGTTTAATCGGCTCTACCAGGCCGACCGCAAGGCAGGACCGATCATCGAGGCCGCCTGTTGGGCCCATGCGCGACGCAAGTTCTTCGACCTTGCCAGGATCAACAAGGCGCCGATCGCCGCTGAGGCGGTTGCACGCATCGATGCGCTGTTTGCCATCGAGCGCGAGCTCAACGGCCTGGTGCCGCGGCAGCGTGTCGACGTGCGCACCGAGCGCAGTTGGCCGCTTGTCATCGAACTGGAAAGCTGGTTGCGCGAGCAGCGCACGAAAGTCTCCAAGAACAGCGAGACTGGCAAGGCCATCGATTACAGTCTCAAGCGCTGGACCGCATTGACCCGCTTCCTCGATGACGGACGCCTATGCATGTCGAACAACGCCGCCGAGCGCGAACTGCGCGCCGTTGCAGTCGGACGCAAGAACTGGACCTTTGCCGGCTCCGACGAAGGCGGCCGCCGGGCAGCGGCTCTCTACACGCTGATCGCTACCGGCAAACTCAACAACGTCGATCCACAAGCCTGGCTCGCCGACATGCTGGCCCGGCTGCCGGATCATCCGGCGCGGCGGATCGGCGAGCTGTTGCCCTGGCAATGGTGTGGATTGCAGCGACAAGCGGCCTGACCGCGCCTTCGCCGGGTGCGATGATGATGCACACAGTCTGGAGGTCGCGATGCTGGCTCATGAGATTCCCCTCGATCGCGCCATCGATCTGGAGACACTCGACCGCTTCCTGATGTCCGACCGCTCTCCACCGAACAGCATGATGCTGTCTGATCTCGACGGCTTTCTCACCGGGGTCGTGGTCGGGCCAGAACTTGTGTTGCCGAGCGAATGGTTGCCCGTGATCTGGGGCGGCGAAGCACCGGAATTTGCCGATGCGAATGAAGCAAAGACCATACTCGGCGCCATCATGGGCCGCTACAACGAGATTACCCGGGAGATTGCAGCCGACACGTTCGCTCCAATCTTTTGGGCCGATCGCAACGGCACGCTGATTGCGGCAGACTGGGCCGAAGGGTTCTTGCAGGCGATCATGCTGCGCGCGGACGCCTGGGGTCCTCTGTTTAAATCGAAGCGAAACGGCCAGCTTCTGCTCCCGATCCTCGCGCTCTGCGGTGACGAGAACGGCGAGTCCATGCTCGGCCTGCTGCCGGACGAGGAAGATCGGGTCATGGAAGAGATGACCGACTTCGTCCCTGACTGTGTCACTGCGATCGCTAACTACTGGCGCGCAAAAGGATCGACGCAAATCTCGATGCCGTTGGTGCACGGCCGACCCGCCCAACCTGACCAGCCGCCTTCAAAGATCGGCCGCAACGAGCCATGCCCGTGCGGCTCTGGAAAGAAGTTCAAAAAATGCTGCGGCAAAGCAACGTAAGCAAAATCACCTAACAAGGGTCCTCACCGGATGCGTACTCTGCGCCGCAGAAAGGCGACGACACCAATCGACCAGGCCACAGCTAAGCTAATGAACCCCGACTCGGCAAGGGTTGCGAGCGCACTGCCAGGGAAATGCTGATAGACAGCGGCGAGCAAGAAAAGTAGGGCGCCATTCGCCACGGCTGCCGCTGGACTGGCTACGACGCCAACGAATAGAGCATAGGGCCATGGCGAGCTGAAATTCCCCCTCACGGCACGTGGCAACGCCGGTCCTTCGCTACCGCACTTACGGGCGCGCAA
>DATIYG010000378.1:0-2653 GCA_035517755.1 Rhizomicrobium sp.
CGCGACTAGATCGCGTGGCCGATCAGAACGCCGAGGCCGAACAGCACCAGAGTCACAAGCAGATAGAGCAGGGTGGTGTCGTATCCGCCTTGCTCGGCACTCTCGGTGAACAGCGAACGGATCGGCATGGCGCGCACTTTCAGACTTTCACGACAGTCATATGACGCTTGGATAAAGATTCGGTCAAGAAATTTCCGCGCGGGCCAAAGATGGACGTTGGGAATCGCCGGCGCTGAAATTCCGCGTGAAACGAAGAGCTTAGCTGCCGACCCGGCGAGCGCGGGTCGTCGTCAAGGTGTCGAAGGTCCGCGCGCGGGCTTCACTTTTGTGACACCCAGAAGCTGTTTCCACACGCGGGACGAGATCTCCTCCGCCATGCCGGGCTCAAGCTGGCCAAGGTGGAACGGCCCGAACTGCACGCGGATCAGGCGGGCGACTTTCAGTCCAAGGGACTCCATCAGCCGCTTCACTTCGCGGTTCTTGCCTTCCTTCAGGCGCACTGTGGCCCAGGCGTACATGCCCTTGGCGCGCTCCAGTTCGGCGATGACGGGTCCGTATTTCACGCCGTCGATGGTGCGGCCTTTGGCGAGCTGATCGAGCTCGCCTTGCGTCACCTTGCCGAACAGGCGCACGCGATATTTGCGCTCCCATCCGGCGGAGGGCAGTTCCAGCGATCGGGCGAAGCCGCCGTCATTGGTGAGCAGCAGCAGGCCTTCCGAGTTGATGTCGAGCCGCCCGACGGAGACCACGCGCGGGATGCGCGCCGGCAGCTTCTCGAACACAGTCGGCCGGCCTTCCGGATCGCGATGCGTGGTCACCAGGCCCGCCGGCTTGTGGTAGCGCCACAGCCGCGTGGGGTCCGGCTCGGTGAGCGGCTTGCCGTCGACGGCCACCACGTTGAACGGTCCCGCCTTCACGCCCTGGCTGGTGATCTTTTCACCATCGAGCGTCACGCGGCCTTGCGCGATCAACTTCTCGGCATCGCGGCGCGAGCAGATTCCGGCGCGGGCGATGATCTTGGCGATCCGCTCGCCGGGCGCAGGCTCGTCCTTCTGTTCCATAGGGCATCGCGTTACTTTGGGCGCGCAAGGGATGCAAGCGAGGCGCGCATGTTCGTGGCCATCTACTGGTGGCGCCTGAAGCCGGGAAAAGAGGATCAGTTCCGCGAAGGCTGGCGGCGCGGCACGCGGGCCATCATGGCCAAGCATGGCGGGCTTGGGTCGCGGCTGCATCGCGCCCCCGATGGCCGAATGATCGCCTATGCCCAATGGCCGGATGAGCAATCCTGGTCGCGCTTCTATTACAACGGGACACCGTCCGATCCGGAAGGGTATGCGATGATGGTGGATGCCATTCTGGAGTCCGGTGGCGAACCGATGTTCAAGCTGGACGTGCTCGACGATCTTCTGGTGAAGGATGCCCACTGACAACGAATTCATGGCGATGGCGCTGGCCGAAGCGAAAGCGGCGGGCGGACGCGGCGAAGTGCCGGTCGGCGCGGTGCTTGCGAATGCGGACGGCGCGATGCTGGCGCGCAACGGCAACCGCATCCTTGAGCAACGCGATCCCACGGCGCACGCCGAAATGCTGGTCATCCGGGAGAGCGCGGCGAAGCTCGGCAATGAGCGGCTGGTCGGTTCCACGCTCTATGTAACACTCGAGCCCTGCGCGATGTGCGTTGGCGCCATCGCCATGGCGCGGATCGGCCGACTGGTCTTCGCGGCGGAAGATCCAAAGGGCGGCGCGGTGCTGCACGGCCCGCAATTCTTCGCGCAGAACACGTGCCATCATCGCCCCGAAATCGCGCGCGCCGGAGATGCCGAAGCAGCCGGGGAATTGTTGCGCGCCTTCTTTCGCGCCCGCCGTACATAAAATGGAGGAACAATGCGTCTGTTGCTTGCCCTGACCATTCTGCTTGCGTTTGCGGGATCGGCCGTCGCCGACACGAAGCCCGCGTTCACGCAGGATCGTGCGCGCCAAATCATCGGCAATCTGCAGAAAGTCGTCACCGAGCACGGCATCGACAAGCAGATGCTCGTGCCGATCAACGGCACGCGGCAGTGGATCACGGTGCGTGGGCGCGATCTTCGCAATCCGATCCTCCTGTTCCTTCATGGCGGTCCGGCAGCGCCGGAAATGCCGACCAGCTGGACCTTCCAGAACGGATGGGAAGACTATTTCACCGTCGTGCAGTGGGATCAGCGCGGCGCCGGCAAGACCTACAACGCCAACGACCCCGCGAAGATCGCGCCGACGCTCACGCCGCTGCAAATGGACTCCGACGTCGACGCGATGGTGCAATACCTGCGCGCCACCTATCACAAGCCGAAGATCATCGTGCTGGGCCATTCGTGGGGATCGCTGCTCGGCATCATTCTGGCGCACAAGCATCCGGAATGGCTGTACGCCTATGTCGGCATCGGCCAGATGATCGACACGGTGGCGAGCGAGCGGCAAAGCTACGAGGACCTGCTGAAGATCGCAGCGGCTCGGCACAACGCGCAGGCGCTGAAGGAGCTGCGCAGCATCGCGCCCTATCCCGGGCCGGCGCTGGACCTCAACAAGGTCAACATCCAGCGCAAATGGGGCGTGAAGCTCGGCGGCCTCAGCTGGGGGCGCGACAATTACGCCTACTATTATCGCGCCGCGGACC
>DATIYG010000379.1:0-7238 GCA_035517755.1 Rhizomicrobium sp.
GCGCTGCTCGCCATTCCGGAGGACACGGCGGTGTTCACGCACTACATCGCCATCAACGTGGCCATCGGCGCGGCGGCCGGCGATGATCGCGTCGTGGTGTTCTCGCCGGACAATTGTTCCGTTACGATCCTCGAGACTGACGGCGGCGTGCTTCGGCTGATCGAGAAGGGCCGCGAAGCCCCGCTGACGAAGGTGAATTAGCGCGCCTCCGCGCGGCATTCTTTTCTTTCCGCCGCCGCGGCGCCCAGATAGGTTGGCCGCATGGCCAAGAAGAAGGATGACGAGCGCAAGGTCGTCGCCGACAACCGCAAGGCGCGCTTCGCCTATGCCATCGAGTCCACGCTCGAGGCGGGGCTGCAGCTTATGGGCTCAGAGGTGAAGAGTTTGCGCAGCGGCAAGGCGAACATCGCCGAATCCTACGCGCACGCGAAGGACGGCGAGATCTTCCTCGTCAACGCCTACATCCCCGAATACACCATGGCGAACCGCTTCAATCACGAGCCGCGGCGGGCGCGCAAGCTTCTGGTGCACAAGGGTGAGGCGAAGCGGCTCGCGATAGCCATTCAGCGCGAAGGCATGACGCTCGTCCCCTTGCGCGTCTATTTCACGCCGAAGGGCATCGCGAAATGCGAGCTCGGTGTCGCAAAGGGCAAGAAGCTGCACGACAAGCGCCAGACGGAGAAGCAGCGCGACTGGGCCCGCCAGAAATCCCGCCTGATGCGCGAGAAGGGATAGCGTGTGCGCGGCGTTGCGCTGACAGTGCTCAAGAGCGGACTGTTCATCTTCTCGGCAATGGCCGCCGTTGTTTTTCTGCTGCTTTATCTCACAGGGTATGGTCTCCAGACACCGGCCTCGCGGATTGTCACGTCGTTTGTGTTTTCTGTCTTGGCCGCCGCTGGCTTCGGCCTTGATCTTGCGGCACTCAGCTGGAAACGCGCACTCGCGTGGAGTGCGGTACTTGCGCTCATCCTCACCGGACTCCTGTTCGGTGGCTTGACGTTGGTTGCACCACATCGTGGCGGCGATTCCATCGACTTCATCGGTCCGCCGGTGATGGTCCTGATTCAGATTGGCATGGCAATGACCTTGCGGAGCCAGGCGCGCAAGCCGCCGCCGGTTGAGGATTAGTCGAGCGCTGACACGAGGTCGCCCTGTCTAACTCGGCGGGCGAACTGCAGCCAGCGTTGCGGACAGTTTGCCGTGCGCCGCGCGCCAGTCCAGCGTCAGCGGCTTCTGCCATAGTGCCTTCCATCCCGGCGTCTCGAAAAAGTCCGGCGGAATGGCCTTGTCGTAGGGGATCGTGAACAGCACGAACTCGCGCAGGTCGTAGGCCTTGTTCAGCCATTTGATGGCGCTGTCGTAGTCCTTGGCGACGGCGTAGCTGTCGCCGATTTCGGTCGCATTCAGATCGCCGGACGGAAACTGCACCGCCAGCCGCCCGAGCGTGGCAAGCGCATCAGCGTTGCGTCCTTCGCCCACGGCGATGTCGAAGCGGCAGCCTTCCACATCGCCGGCCTGCCGCATGGTCGCGAGCTGGGCCTCGATCGCCTTCGCCTTGGCCACCTGATTGCTGTGCGCGTAGGCCGTGCACAGGTAGGAGAGGATGTCCGGCTGGTTCGGTTCCAGCGCCTGCGCTTCTTCGCCCGCCTTGGCGGCTTCCGCGAAACGGTTGAGGTGATTGTAGGCGGCGGCCACGTTCAGGAGATCGACAAACGACAGCCTGTTCAGTTGTGCCGCACCTTGCGCCGACGCCAGCGCTTCTTCCGGGAAGCCCAGCGCCTGATAGTAGCGGAACATCTCATGCAGGACCGCCTGGCTGTGCGGATTGATCTTCTGCATCTGCGCTGCATCCGCCATGGCGACGCGCCAGTCCATGCGATGCAAGGCAAGATCGAGATGCACGGCAAGCGCTTCCAGATTGCCGGGATCGAGCTTCAGCGCCTGCACCAGAGCGCCATCCGCCGACGCAATCAGGTCCGTTTTCCGGTCGGAATGATAGTCGGCGACGTTGATGTAGGCGCGGGCAAGCCCGGCATAGGCGTCGGCGAAATCCGGCTGGAGCGCCACCGCCTTCTGGAACAGCTCGACAGCTTTCTGCGATCCCACATCCGTGCGCGGCCCCAGTGCAAATTGCGCCGCAAGATAATCGCGGTAAGCCTCAGGATCGATGGACTTCGGCCGGTTGGGCAAGAGCTTGCCCTTCGGCAGAAGCTTGTGCGTCAGCGCCGTCACGATGGCGCGCGCGATCTCTTCCTGCACGGCCAGCGCATCGGTCATGTCGCGGTCGAAGCTCGCCGACCACAGATCGTAGCCGTCGGCGCCGTTGATCAACTCGGCATGGATGCGCAGGTGCAGGCCCTCTTCGCGCACGCTGCCTTCGAGGACGGCGCGCACGCCGAGCCTCTTCGCAATGGTCTTGGCGTTTTCGTTCTTGCCCTTGAAGGCGAACGACGATGTGCGTGCTGCCACCCGCAACAGGGGAATGTTGGCGAGATCGTTGAGCAGCTCTTCCGAGATGCCGTCGGAAAAATAGTCTCTGCTGGGATCGCCGCTCATGTTGACGAACGGCAGCACGGCGATGGACGCGGCGGAAACGGGCACAACGGACCCCGCTTCCGCGACCGGCACCTTGTCGTCGCGCGAAATCCAGTAAGCGAACTCGCCGAGCGAAAGAATGGCGACGACAATCACCGCGCCGATCGCTGCCACACGGCCCGGCGTGAGCCGGATGGCCTCAACTGCATCTTCGGCGAGGTGCTGCGCGCCCATCCAGCCCACGGCGATCACGACCGGAAACCCAAGCACGGCGAACACGATCAGCGCCTTCAGCACCCACCCCGGGGCGCCGAATGCCGGCAGCGCAATGGAGGCCGCCTGGACGAGCAGCCACGCGCCCACCGCGTAACCCGCGGCAAGCCGATCCACTTTACGCGAGTGCACAACCTCAAGGAGCTGTCGCATGCTCCACTTTCCCCGGCTGGCGTGCGGTGACCGATCCATGCAATCCTAGCAGAAGATGATTGCCCTGTCGTTTCGCGCGGATTTTCGCGTGAACGCCGAGTCGGGGTACATTGCATTTGAATTTGTTTTCGCCGGGGAGGGGACTATGGGCCGATTGATTGCGGGCGCGTTTCTGGTTTCGGCAATTGCACTTGCGGGCATCACGGGCGCTTTCGCCCAGGCCAGCTCGACCAGCGGCGGGAGCACGACCTCCGGCACGGGAATCGGCAAGCTCAATCCGCGGGGCAGTTCAGGCGGCTCGACGAATTCCGGCACGGGAATCGGCAAGCTCAATCCGCGGCGACAGCCCGTGCCGCCGCCGCCGCCGCCGCCACCACCGGGTGGCCAATCTACGGATTCCGGAACGGGCATCGGCAAGCTGCATGCGCTGATCGCTGAGGGCCCGGCGGCATCCGAAGTTCAGTCCGGCCGGGTGGTCTGGGTTGATCGCGCGAACCATCGGTTCTCGCTACGCCGCGGCGCAACCCGTCACGTATTCCAGGTGAGGCGGAGCACCGTGATTCGCATAGGTCATCACCGGGTCGGTTTCCACGCGCTTCACCATGGACAGCACGCGCGCGTGACCTTCCATTGGGGCCGCCACCACCGCGTTGCCGATCGGGTGACGATCCGCCGCTAGCCGGCGGCACGACAGGCGATTGCCGGCGGGAGATCGCCAGAGCCTCTTCAGGCGATCGTCGCTAGGTCACACGGTCGCGACGGGATCGCTCGCGTGGTTTTGCGCGCCGGTGACGAGTCCGTATTTCGCCGGCCAGCGCGCTGCGGGTCCGCCGAAGAATTCCGCGCAGGCTTCGAGTTCCTCGGCGAATTCCGCGACCAGGACGGCCTGCAGCTTTTCGCTGAGCGGAAGTTTGCGCGCTTGCGCCTTCCGGTTGAAGGAAGCCTCGAGCGCACCGCTTCGCTTGCCGGGATCGGCGCCAAGAAATGTCAGGACATCGGTCCGCGCCTTCTCGCCGCCCTGCTCGATGTCGTCGAAGTAGAACCAGCGAAGATCGAGGTCGGGACCGGCACGCATCCAGCGTTGCGCAATCCGCGTCGGGAAGGCGCGGTCTCTCACGAGTTCCGACTGCTGCAGGAAGCCTGCGAGCTGCTTCGGGTCTTCGAGCACGGAGGCGTCGAAATTGTCATTGCGGTTGGCCATCGAAATCTGAGACCACGCGCGCGACACCGGATCGCGGATGAGGAGAACGATCTTCAATCCGGGAAGCGCCTTGTTCACCTCCGCGATCATGTCTTCACCGATGGCGCTGTACCCGGGTGTGATGTCGCCCGAGAGAAGGTTTCCCTTGAACCGGAAAAGATTTGCGTATCGGTTCAGGTCGAGCGGGCCTTCCATCGCGGCCGCCTCCTTCAGAAACGCATAGTCTGTTTCGTCCCAGCGCCTTTTTTTTGCGAAGCGCTTCTCCAGTTTTTTCGGAGACAGATCGAGCAGTTTTTCGGCGCGGCCTATCTTCGGCATGGCGCGGCGATCGAGGTAATGGAACTCCTTGATCGGCGGCATCCAGAAATCGGGATGGTGCAAGAGCTGATCGTAGAGCCAATCCGTCCCGGCCTTCTGCATGCCGATGCACATGAAATCAGGACGCGGATCGGCGTTCACGGATCGCTCCGGCGGGTCGCGAAAATCTCTCCGCGTGTGTGTAAGGAGCATATGCCGTGTTTGCAACAACTAGCCGAATGCGGCCTTCTTCGCAGCAGCCAGGACCTCTTCGAACATCGGAGCGGTCAGCACGCCGGTGTTCGTGTTGAGGCGTGAGCAGTGATAGCTGGACACCAGCGTCAGCGCGCCTGCCTTGTGTCGCGCGCCATGCGCGAAGGCGTGATCCTTGCGCGCCACGTTCAAGGCCGTGCACACACTGTCGTGGGAGATCTTCCCGAGCGAAAGAATGGCGCGCAGCTTCGGCATGCCGGCGATCGTGGCGGAGAGAAACGGACGGCAGGTGTTGATCTCCGCCGGCAGCGGCTTGTTCTCCGGCGGAACGCAGCGCACGGCGTTGGTGATGGCGCAATCGATCAGCGCGAGCCCGTCATTGGCGCGCTCCTCATAGCGCCCGCGCGCGAGCTTCAGTTTCTTCAGCGTGCCATAGAGAAGCTGTCCGGCAAAATCGCCGGTGAACGGACGTCCCGTGCGGTTGGCGCCCTGCAATCCCGGAGCGAGGCCGACGATCAGCAGCCGCGCGTCGCGCGATCCGAATGTCGGCACCGGATCGTTGAAGTAGTCCGGATACTTCGCGCGATTGGCATGCCGGAACGCGGCGAGCCGCGGACACAACGGACAATCCTGCGGCGGTTCGAGTATGGAATCCATCATTGCATGATAGAGAACTGGGAATCCTCCGCGCAATTGACTTGTCCCTGACCTGCTGTAGCGTTCTCCTCGGGAAGGGGCTCACCGAATATGTGGAGAGGATTGTTTCCGGCCGTTGCGCTGGCAGTGGCGTGTCTGACCGAGCCGTGCGTGGCGGGCGGCCTTCGTCCCTTTACGTCGGCTGACGATTCTGTCGCATTTCGCCTGAATCCCGCCCGCACCAACAGCATCAACTTCAGCAGCGGTTTCTCGCCGTCGCTCAAGCTTGCCTGGTCCGTATATGACCCCAATTTCAATTTCTATAACACCATTGTCGCGGGTGGGACTGTTTTCGTGGTCGACCACGGGGCTGGGAAGGAACTGCTTCGGGCATTTCGGCTCTCCGATGGCCGCAACATTTGGAATCGTCAAATCAAATCACCACCCTTGGCGAACGGGGCAGCCGCCTATGACAACGGGTCGCTTTTTGTCGTGGATGTCTTCGCAAAGCTTTGGAGCGTCTCAGCCCAAACCGGCAAAATCAATTGGTCGCTGAAGATCCCGAAGCAGAAGGTTGGGCAGACTGATCCGGTCGCGGTGAATGGAACGATTTTCGGCATGGCGTACACCACAGCCGGCTATTCCGCCATGTACTCCGTGCTTGAATCCACGGGGACACTTCAGTGGCGTACCGAGTTGTACAACGTTTACTATACATGGCTGGCGTATGACGGAAACAATGGTCTCTACGAGAATTCGCCCTGCAACTACTACAAGCTCGATGCAACGACGGGGATGACGATCTGGTTCGACAACCCCGACGGCTGCCATGGTGGCGGAAATACGCCGCCGATCTACATTGACGGACGCATCCTCATTCAGGATCCGGTTGTCGATCCCGCCAGGATCATCCTCTACGACGCCGCGAACGGCAGGCAAATGGGCCGGCATTTGGCGAGCGTCGACTATCCTCCCACGGCCTATACAGATGCCTCCGGTGCGTCGCATGTTGTGTCACTCAGCAGCGATACCAACACGCTGACGGACTGGGATCTTCGCACCCGGAAGGACAACTGGTCGTTCAGTGGCGGCGGTTTCGGGATGCCGGTCGTTGTGAATGGTATCGTGTTCGCGCCGAGCGGAGCGGATGCTTTTGTTTTCGACGGCGCAAACGGGAATTTGCTGAACGATCTACATGTCACTGATTGCGAGCACATCTTTTGCCCACGTCTTTTGCTTAGCGCGGGCGATGGTGCGCTTATCCTGAACGTCGGCCCCGAACTGCTTGCATACGTGCCGCAGTAAGACACTGGCTTCCAGTTCGACCGAAACTACTGCGCGTATTGCGGCGCGGCAGGTGGCGGCGCCGGCTGATGCGTCCGCTCGCCCCCGACCGAGCGGGGACCGCCCTCCCGCATGATCATCGCTTTGAGCTCTTCGAGCTCGATGAAATTGTCGGCCTGACGGCGCAACTCATCGGCCACCATGGGCGGCTGGGTCCGGATGGTCGAGACGACACTGATGCGGCGTCCCTTCTTTTGCACGGCCTCGGCAAGGCGGCGGAAATCGCCGTCGCCGGAGAAGATCACGATGTGGTCCACCATATCGGCGAGCTCCATCACGTCGATGGCGAGTTCGATGTCCATGTTGCCCTTCACGCGCCTGCGCCCCTGCGCATCGGTGAATTCCTTGAGCGGCTTTGTCACCACCGAGAATCCGTTGTAGTCGAGCCAGTCGACCAGCGGGCGCAGCGGCGAGAATTCCTGATCCTCGGCAACCGCTGTATAATAGAAAGCGCGCACGAGCAGACCCTTGCGGGCGAACAGCTCGAGCAGGCGCTTGTAGTCGATGTCGAAGCCGAGGCCCTTGGCCGCGCCGTAAAGATTGGCGCCGTCGATAAACAGGGCGAGTTTTTCCTGGGGGTAGAACA
>DATIYG010000380.1:0-11385 GCA_035517755.1 Rhizomicrobium sp.
TCGCGCTGCCATCCGCGCCCATGTCACAGCCGCGCGGCTACGGCTGTCGGTGCCGGAACACCGGGCGCAATTGGTACGCGAAGCGGAAAGCTTCCTCGACCAGGCGATCGCCTTTCTTGGTGCCTGTGATCTGAAGCTGCTCGTGCTTTCCGGCTATTCGGGGACCGGTAAATCGACTCTGGCGCGGCTGCTCGCCGGTGGACTTGGTCGCGCGCCGGGCGCGGTCATTTTGCGGAGCGATGTGATCCGGAAGCAGTTGCAAGGCGTCGCCGAGACTGCACGCTTGCCGGAAACGGGTTACCGAGCCGAGATAACCCGGCGCGTGTATGACACGCTGGGCGAGCGCGCCAAAATCCTGCTGGACGGCGGACACAGCGTTATCGTCGATGCCGTATACGGCCGCACTGAAGAACGCCGGGAGGTCGAGGCCGTCGCACGGCAATGCAGGGCATCTTTTCGCGGCGTCTGGCTGGATGCACCGGCTCCCATTTTGGAAGAGCGGCTCGGAAGGCGTCGCGGCGACGCTTCGGATGCTGACGCCGGTGTTCTTCATTGGCAGCTGGGAAAGCTCGATGTTCCCGCCGAATGGGTCCATGTCGACGCGAGCGGCAGCATCGAGGAAAATCTGAAGCGCCTGAATGAGGCTGTTCGATAGACCCATCGCCCGCGATCGAAAAAGCACCGCAGAACCCGGGGGTAAAATCCAGCCGGAAGGTGTGCTCGTCTTGAAGGTCGACCAGAAGGTTCATCCGATCCACTGTACTGTGGGTATCTTGCGCGGGACTGGAGGAACGGCCGCCTTGGGATGGCCAACGATGATGGGCGCCACGGGCAGATACTGGGCAGGCAGGTCGATCAGCTTCCGCGCTTCCGCACTCGCGAGCCAGCGTTGTGCAAAGCCGATCCAGCAGGTGCCGAGTCCTTCCGCGGTTGCCGCCAGCATGAGGTTTTCGGCCGCCAGAGCGGCATCCTCGGTGGCCCAGTCGCCTTGCTGCAGCGCGGAAATCAGGATCAGCACGGGCGCATGATAAAAAATGTGGAACGCCGGATTGGTAAGATGCTCGCGGAAACCCGCGTGCCTGGAACCGCCGTCCATCTCGGCCAGCATTTGCTTCTTCGACTCGGCGGAAATCTTGTCGAGCAGTGCCTGACCGCGAATGACCGTAAACAGCCACGGCTGCTGATCCACCGCGCTCGGGGCCCATATGGCGGCATCGATCAACTTGTTGATTGCGCGCACCGCGACGGGTTCGGCGGTAAAGTCGCGCGTGGCGCGCCGGTGATGGATGGCTTCGAACACGTCCATGGCAGTCCTCCACTATCGGAACTCGACCCGGAGTATGCTGTGGGCTTTTCGGCTTTGGGTCGTTGATTTTCGTCAAGCGGCGCTGACAGACCTCGTCAACATCAGAATTGGAATTCCTCGATCTCGTACGGCAGGGCGTACGAACTGAAGCGAATCCATCGCGGTCTGACGCGGACGTAAATGTGTCCGGGCCAGATGTCGCGTGCCGGCGCCTCGGGCCACACCGCGCAATAGATTTGTTTGATTTCCTCCAGCTCACGCCCCTCCGGCATATCCGCCGCACCTTCATATTGGACGGTGCGGTCGTCCTTCCATCCGATCACGAACGCGATTCGCGGATTGTGTAGGAGGTTTTGGCACTTCCGGGTCGTGCTGATGGCGTCGAATACGATCGTGAAATCCGCCGCGAGCGCGAAACCGACCAGTGCCGCTTCGGGAGCATGTTCCGGACTCACGGTGGCCAACACCGCATACCGGTGCTCACCGATAAACTTGTGGACTGTGTCTCGGGTAATCTGTGGCATCCAAAACCTGCCCATTTTGGACACGTTCGGGTGCCTTGGCGGCAAATGCGTTGATCGTGATCAAATTGCGGCGAATTCTCCGGAGCGAAACTGTGCGAATTGGCAATTCGGCTCAAGGAGCAGCATGGACACGGTTCCTGGGGAAAAGGCGCTTTCCGAACCGCCACCAAGCGGCCCTGCGCTCGGTCTCACAACCGAAGAAGCGGCGCGGAGGCTCGTCTGGTACGGGCCCAACCGGATTCAGGGTAAGCCTCGAGTCCACCTTCTCGTCCAATTCCTTCGCCGATTCGCAAATCCGCTGACACTCGTCTTGCTAGGGGCTGCTCTTGTCTCTGCGATAATCGGCGAGCGCTCCAGCTTCATCATAATCATCTGTATCGTGCTGCTATCCGTCACGCTGGACTTCTTTCAGGAGCGCAGGGCGGGCAAAGCCGTCGAGGCCCTGCAGCAGCGCGTTGCCCTGAAGGTCCAGGTCTATCGTAATGGCAGGCTTATCGAGATCGCGGCAACCGACATCGTTCCGGAAGATGTCATTGCACTGGCCGCCGGCGATCTGGTACCCGCCGATTGCGACTTGCTCGAGGCGAGAGATTTGTTCGTCAACGAGGCGCTGCTCACCGGCGAAGCGTTTCCGGCGGAGAAGCATGCAGGCGCCGGCGCTGCGTCCGGACAGTCGTCCATTCCGACAAATGCCATCTGCATGGGAAGTTCGGTTATCAGCGGCACTGCCATCGCTCTTGTGCGCCGCACGGGGCGCGCGACCCAACTGGGTGCCATCGCCGGCTCATTGCGTGTCGAGCCGGAGACGGCATTCACAATCGGCATTCGCCGCTTTGGCTATCTCATCATCCGACTAACCATTCTGCTCGTGCTCTTCGTCATTCTCGTGAATCTGCTTTTCCATCGCCCCGTGGTCGAATCCTTTTTCTTTGCTTTGGCACTGGCCGTCGGACTGACTCCGGAGCTCCTGCCGATGATCATGTCGGTCACGCTCGCTCATGGCGCGATCCGGCTGGCAGAGAAGCAGGTGATCGTGAAACGTCCTTCGGCCATCCACGACCTTGGGAGCATGGATGTCCTTTGCTGCGACAAGACCGGGACATTGACCGAGGCAAAGATCGAGCTCGTGCGTGCCGTCGGAATTGACGGCGCGGAAAATCCACATGCCCTTCGCCTCGCCAGGATCAATGCCGCATTTGAAACAGGCCTCAAAAGCCCGCTCGATCTTGCGATTCTGCAGGGCGGTGCCAGGGACGCGGACGCTTACCGCAAGATCGATGAGGTGCCGTTCGATTTCGAACGGCGGCGCGTTTCGGTGCTGGTCGAGACCGAAAGAGCGCGCTTCCTGATCGTCAAGGGCGCGCCGGAGGACGTGTTGCTGCTTTCCTCGCGCTATGAAAGTGGCGGGGGCATAGCTGAACTTGACGGTGGCAATCGCTCAAAAGCCGCCTCTCTTCTGGTAGATTTCGGGAAGGAAGGACTGCGCGCGCTCGGCGTTGCCTGGCGAGAGGTCGAAGCGGATCGCGAGCACGCGGGGATCACGGACGAAACCAATCTTATCTTTGCCGGTTTTGCTCTGTTCCTCGATCCTCCCAAGGAAAGCGCAAAGGCGGCGCTGGACGCGCTGGAGGCACTCGGCGTGACTGTAAAGATCATCACCGGCGACAACGAGCACATCGCGCGCCACGTTTGCGAATCCCTGGGAATGCCAGTGTTGGGACTTCTGATGGGCGCGGAAATCGATCATCTGCCGGATGAAGCGCTTCCGCCCCGGGTGGAAAATGCAAACCTGTTTTGCCGCGTCACGCCGATGCAGAAGGCGCGGATCATTCGCGCACTGCGAAGGCGCGGCCACGTCGTTGGTTATCTCGGCGACGGAATCAACGACGCGCCCTCCATCAATGCGGCCGACGCCGGCATTTCCGTCGACAGCGCCGTCGATGTTGCAAAAGGGGCTGCTTCGCTCGTCCTTCTGCAGAAGGATCTGGGGGTTCTCGTGGATGGCGTGAAGGAAGGTCGCCGGACGTTTGCGAACATTCTCAAATATATCGTGATGGGGACGAGCTCGAATTTCGGCAACATGTTCTCGATGGCCGGCGCCGTGCTCATTCTGCCGTTCCTGCCGATGCTACCGATTCAGATTCTGCTGAACAATCTGTTGTATGACATATCCGAGATCGCAATCCCGCTGGATCGTGTAGACGACGAATTCATTGCGCGTCCGCACCGATGGAACATGCAGTTTGTTCGCAATGTGATGCTGATACTCGGTCCGATCAGCTCGCTGTTCGATTTCATGACGTTCGGCATTCTGTTGCAGGTATTTCGCGCGTCCGAGGTGACATTCCATACAGCATGGTTCCTGGAATCGCTCATGACCCAGGTGCTCGTTATCTTCATCATCCGTACCACCGGGAGTCCCGTCCGGAGCAGGCCGGCGCCGCTTCTGACCGCGACCTGCTTGACGGTGTTGGCGGCCGCCCTTGTTTTGCCATACACGCCGCCGGGAGCATGGTTTGGATTCGTCCCTCTGGCGCCGAGACTGCTGCTTAGCCTCTTGGCGATAACCTGCTGCTATTTGCTGGCGGTCCAGGCGGTAAAGTATGGGCTCCGACGATGGTTGGTCTCCGCATAGGTGGTGTCTTGGCAAAAAACACGACGCAAAGTGGGCCAGACACATTCCGCGACCCGGCTGTTATCTATCCCGCGCAAGCGCGAGTATGGTCACGGGCATGAGCACGGCGCGCTACCAGGAAGCCGCGGATCGTTTTGGCCTTCCCAAGCAGCGGCCGCCCATCGCTCCACAGGAGCCCGTGGTCCAATGCTTGAGCCCAGCGATCCTTCAAGAGAGCTCGCAGTATCACTGGCGTGCCGTTCGCGATCGTTAGCAATATCAGCATCTTAAGATCGTCGAAGATGTGCACCATCATTTCCTCTTTACACCACTCAAGCAGAAAATCTGGGCGGCGGCTGGACCATGATTTCGCTCAATGTGGTCTGTGCTCATGCCGGGGATTTTGCTCCTGTTGCCGCCTGTCATTGCGGCAGCTGCCATGCGGCTTCTTCGGTCAGCGCTGCGGGCAATGCCCTGCGCCTGCGGTCGGTGAGCATTTCATGACTCCAGTCACGCGAACGGAATCACAAGTTGAGCGGGATCAACGATTTTCGACGAGGTCCGGATCTAACTGACCGATGCCGATTTTTTGTGAACCTGCGCCATGACCATTCATAATCCCGAAATCGCAAAGCTGTTCAGCCAGTATGCGGTTCTGCTGGAGGTAAAGGGCGCCAATCCATTTCGGATCAGGGCTTATCGCAATGCCGCGCGTACCGTCGAGAACCTGCCGCGCGATATCGCCGCCATGTTGCGGGAGGGTGCGGATCTGACCGAACTGCCTGGAATCGGAGAGGATCTGGCACACAAGATTTCCGAAATCGTCGCCACCGAACAATTCGGCGAACTCGAGAAACTCAAGCATCGCGTGCCGGTCGCGCTGGCCGAACTCACCGAAGTGCCGGGGATCGGTCCGAAACGCGTCAAGGCTTTGTTCAGGGCCCTGAAGATCGGCACCCTCGACCAGATGTTCGCCGCCGCCCGCGATGGCCGGCTGAAACGGGTCAAAGGCTTCGGACCCAAGATGATTGCCGGTATTCTGAAGATCGCCGAACGTCGCCAGGGCGCGCCGCGGCGTTACAAGCTTTCGGATGCCGAGAATCTTGTCGCGTCGCTTCTGCCGTATCTGAAATCATCCAAAGGCGTGACCAAGGCTGTCGTTGCCGGCAGCTATCGGCGCCGAAAGGATACGGTCGGCGATCTCGATCTCTTGGTCGCGGCGAAGGCAGGATCGAATGTGGTGGATCGCTTCACGGCGTACGAAGAAGTGGCCGATGTTCTCGCCAAGGGATCAACCAAAGCATCCGTGCGTCTCAAATCCGGGATGCAGGTGGATTTGCGGGTCGTTCCAGAGCGGAGCTATGGCGCAGCGCTTCTCTATTTCACGGGTTCGAAGCCACACAACATCGCCCTTCGCGCGATGGGGCTCAAGCGCGGACTGAAGGTCAACGAGTATGGCATCTTCAAGGGCGCGCGGTGGCTGGCCGGCCGGGCCGAGCGGGATGTCTATGCCAGGCTGGGCCTGCCCTATATCGAGCCGGAGCTGCGCGAGAACCAGGGCGAGATAGAGGCTGCGCACGCAGGCAGATTGCCGGAGCTCCTCGATCTGTCGGATATCAGGGGCGACCTGCACGTCCACACAAACGCGAGCGACGGCGAAGCGACCCTGGAAGAGATGGTCGAAGCTGCAGGCGCACGCGGCTACGAATATATCGCAATCACCGATCATTCGAAGCACATCGGAATCACGCACGGGCTCGATGCCAAGCGGCTTGCCTCCCAGATGAGGGACATCGACCGCCTGAATGCGAAGAGGGGCAGCCTGATCGTGCTGAAATCGGCTGAAGTCGACATCCTGCCGGACGGCAAACTGGCTCTGCCGAATTCCATCCTCTCAGAGCTCGACATCGTGGTTGCGTCCGTCCATTCGAAATTCGATTTGCCGGCGCGGGCGCAGACGGACCGCATGATCCGGGCCATGGACAACCCCTACACCAGCATCATCGCGCATCCGTTTGGCCGTCTCATAGGCGAACGCGATCCCTGTCAGCTCGACCTTCAATTGCTGATGAAGGCGGCGCTCGAGCGCGGCTGCTACCTCGAGGTGAACGCGCAGCCGACGCGGCTGGATCTCTCCGACGTGCAGTGCCGCATGGCAAAGGAGCTTGCCCTCCTTCTCGCCATTTCCACCGATGCGCACACGGTGGAGACTCTGGCCTATATGCGCTATGGGGTTGATCAGGCTCGCCGCGGCTGGCTCACTGCAAAGGACGTTTTGAACACGCGTAGCCTGGGCGATCTTCGAAAGCTGTTTCGAAGAAGGTAGTTTGCAAGGGGCGAATGACGATTGAGCTCACATTCCTTGGCGGCGCGGGCACGGTTACAGGCTCCAAGTATTTGCTCCAGGCCGGCAACCAACGCATTCTCGTCGATTGCGGACTGTTTCAGGGCCTGAAATCTCTTCGGCTGAAGAATTGGGCACGCTTTCCAGTCGATCCGCAATCAATTTCCGCGGTCGTGCTCACGCACGCGCATATCGATCATTCGGGATATCTTCCCCTTCTTGCAAAGCACGGATTTCGCGGGCCGATCTTCTGCACGGCCGCCACGAAGGATTTGTGCGGCATCATGCTACCCGACGCCGCACACCTTCAGGAGAAGGACGCCGAGTTCGCCAACCGGCATGGCTTCTCGAAGCACAGGCCGGCGTTGCCGCTTTATGGCATCGAGGATGCGGACCGCGCCCTGCGGCTCTTGCACCCGGCTGGCTTCGATCGATCGACGGAAATCGCCAGCGGCGCATCCGTGGTTTTCCGGCACGCTGGCCACATCCTTGGAGCGGCCTCCATCGAACTCGTGTGGAACGGAACGAAGATCGTATTCTCCGGAGACATCGGCCGATACGCTGACCCACTCATGTTCGATCCCGTGACCCCTGCGTCTGCCGATTACCTGCTGGTCGAGTCCACCTATGGGGATCGCCTGCACGCTTCGGCAAATGTCGAAGACACGCTGACTGCAATGATCGGAAACACCATTGGCCGTGGCGGGACGCTGATCGTGCCGGCCTTCGCCGTCGGCCGTGCGCAACTGCTTCTATATTATCTTCATCAGCTGAAGGCACACGGCAGGATTTCTGCGACGTTGCCGCTTTATCTTGACAGTCCGATGGCCATTGATACCAGCGATGTCTTCAGCGCTCACCCGGCCGATCACAGGCTTAGTCCCGCTGAGACTCGCGCCATGTTCGCCGCCGTCCACTACGTACGCGAAGCCGCGGAGTCCAAGGCGCTGACGGCCGATCCTTCCCCGAAGGTCATCATCTCCGCGAGCGGCATGGCGACCGGCGGACGCGTGCTTCACCATCTCAGGCATTACGCACCAGAGTCCAAAAATACGATTCTCTTTGCGGGATACCAGGCCGCGGGTACCCGCGGGGCGGCAATGGTCGATGGCGCCGAGACCGTGAAGATCTTCGGTGGGTACGTTCCGGTTCGCGCCGAGGTGCATAATCTGGATGCGCTATCGGCGCATGCCGATCAGAATGAGTTGATGCGCTGGCTTAGAAATGTCCACGGCGCTCCGAAGATCACGTTTGTTACGCATGGCGAGCCGGTCGCCGCAGACGCACTGCGTCACCGCATCGAAGAAGAGCTGCACTGGACTTGCGTCGTTGCTGAACAAAATCAAAAGGTTTTACTCCAATGAGCGCAACCGGCAGCGGCGCCCACTTCCTGAGAGCCCGGCGTCTGGGGGTGGATACGCACTCGGAAGCCGTAATTTTCCTGCACAAGGAATGTCCCGTCTGCCGGGCGGAGGGTTTCGAGGCGCATACACGTGTGCTTCTCCGCGCCAACGGCAAGCATGTCATTGCGACCCTCTATCAGGTCATCGGGAATTTGGTCGATGCATGCGACGCAGCCCTTTCGGAGGAGGCTTGGCTTCGCCTCGATCTCAAAGAGGGCCAGGACCTTTCTGTTTCGCATGCCGAGCCGATCGAATCGTTGAGTCTCGTTCGCAGCCGCATCTTCGGACACAGGCTCGCGGGCAATTCCATGTACGCCATCATCCGCGACATCGCAGACAGCCGCTATTCCAATGTCGAGATCGGCGCGTTTCTGACGGCGTGCGCCGCCAAACCGCTTTCGCCGGAGGAGGTGTTCTCGCTGACTCGAGCGATGGTAAGTGTCGGCGATCGCCTTTCCTGGGACGCCGACATTGTCGTCGATAAGCACTCTGTGGGAGGGCTTCCCGGCAACCGTACAACGCCCATTATCGTATCGATCGTTACGGCACTCGGCCTGACGATGCCAAAGACGTCGTCGCGCGCCATCACCTCGCCGGCGGGGACAGCCGATACCATGGAAGTGCTTGCTCCCATCGAGCTCGATACGAAGGCCATTCATCGCGTCGTGGAGCAGGAAGGTGGCTGCATTGTGTGGGGCGGCGCCGTCCGGCTCAGCCCGGCCGATGACATCCTCATCCGCGTGGAGAGAGCTCTCGAGATCGATACCGAAGGCCAGATGGTCGCGTCCGTGCTGTCGAAAAAGATCGCGGCCGGCGCAACGCATCTCGTGCTCGACATGCCGGTCGGCCCTACAGCAAAGGTGCGGACCCGAGAGGCGGCGGCGGCGTTGATGCAATCGCTGCTGCATGTTTCCGAAGGCTTCGGCATCAAGGCACAAGTCATCGTCACTGATGGCGAGCAGCCCGTGGGGCGCGGCATAGGGCCCGCGCTGGAGGCGTTTGACGTGCTTTCGGTGTTGAAGAACGAAGCTGACGCGCCGGCAGATCTTCGCAAGCGGGCAGTGTCGCTTGCCGGTTCGCTTCTCGAACTGGCGGGCGCGGCAAAGCAGCACGCAGGTGCAAGCCTGGCGGCCCAAGTTCTCGCCGATGGAAGAGCGTGGACCAAGTTTCAGCGGATTTGCACGGCGCAGGGCGGCATGCGCGTGCCGAAACTGGCAGAGCATCGCCACGACTTGCCAGCGACAAGATCCGGAAGGCTTGGCGCGATCGACAATCGCAGGATTGCGCGGCTGGCAAAGCTGGCCGGAGCGCCTGAAGGGAAAGGCGCCGGTGTTCGGCTCCATGTCCATCTGGCGGACGACGTCGTTGCCGGACAACCGCTCTGTACGGTCTACGCGGAAGCGCCGGGCGAACTGGAGTATGCGCTTGCCTATGCGCGCACCAATCCCGACATCTTTGTCATCTCATGAGCGAAGTGCTGATCATTCCTCTGCCTGGCAATGAAGCGTTCGCGGAAGCGCTGTCCCGCCATCTGCCGGCCGAACTGGGACACCTGACCGCCACGGCTTTTCCCGATGGTGAAACGCATCTCGCGATCGAGTCGGACGTGCGCGGCCTCTCTGTCGCATTCGTCTGCACGCTGGCACATCCGAACGAAAACACTGTCCCGCTGTTGTTTGCAGCGGATGCTGCGCGCGATCTTGGCGCCAACCGCGTGGGCTTGATTGCGCCGTATCTGGCCTACATGCGCCAGGACCGTCGGTTTCGTCCTGGCGAAGCGATCACGTCGCGGACATTTGCGAAGCTTCTTTCCCAAGGCTTTGATTGGCTGGTGACGGTTGACCCGCATCTGCATCGATACAGGAGCCTTTCAGAAATCTATTCGGTCCCCACATGTATCATGCATGCGGCACCGCTCCTGTCGTCGTGGATCAAAAGCCATGTCTCCGATCCCATCATCATAGGTCCGGATGCCGAGAGCGAACAATGGGCATCCGAGATTGCCCGCGATTGCAGGGCTCCTTTCACGGTCTTGGAGAAGGAAAGGCTTGGAGATCGGGAGGTTAGAGAGCGCTTTCGCGACACCATCGCCCTTGTAAACCGCACTCCCGTGCTTGTGGACGATATTGTGTCGACAGGTGCGACGATGCTGGTTGCCGCCCAGGCTTTGCAGGCGTACGCACGGGCCAAGCCCATTTGCCTCGCAGTCCACGGTATCTTCGCCGAAGATGCGTACCCGCGCCTCACCAAAGTGTTCTCCCAGATTGTCACCAGCAACAGCGTTCCGCATCTCAGCAACGCGATCGATATCGCGCCAATGCTCGCAGAAAGTGTCCGTGCGCTTATCGGGAAGCCGTTCCCGGCGAAGCCCTGAGGAGAAGCCACCATAAGAAGGAAAGAGGCTTCAGCCTCTCGGCCCGGAGCAGGAACCGCATTCTTGTTTGGAATCCGCCGCGAAATGTCTTTCGCGGCTTTTGACGCAGAAGCGCCAAGAAGAGTCAGTCGCAATCTCAAATAACATCGAGCGACGCATTTCGCTTGACAACGATTGCCGATGTTTATTTTCTGTTAAACGGCGATCGCCAACGACGACGAATGGGTCGAATGCGGCCCGACGTTTGTGGACGCGATCAGGCTGCTTGCCGCGATGGCGGGGCAGCACTTGATAGGCAGGGCAGCCATGAATTTCGGCGCGCGCGTGCTGGAAGCCTGAGCCCAGCGATCGCCTGCGGAATTGCGCACGAGCGAAGTTGAGATGGCATACTCGCGATCGCCTCTGAACACGCGAATTGGTTAAAGCGCCGACCGATTTTGACTCGGCATTTGTAGTGGAAGGGAATGGACTCATGAAATCCGGCAACCCGTTTGCCTGCGCGTCCCTGCGCGCGCTGTTGATGCTGTTGGTCCTGCTCGCCGCGCCGCGCACGGCCTTAGCGCAGTCGGGAGCGACATGGACCACTCCATCCGGCGATCTGCAAGGCACGCGCTACAGCTCCTTGAGCGAGATCACCACGTCCAACGTCGGCTCGCTGGTCGAGGAGTTCAATTTTCCGACCAACGCGATCGCCAGCCATGAGGGCAATCCGCTGGTCGTGAACAACGTAATGTATGTCGTCACGCCATGGCCCAACAAACTCATTGCCATGGATCTGACCAGGCCGGGGACCCAGCTCTGGGTGTTCGATCCGCACACC